>NZ_QPEL01000028.1:0-140607 GCF_008368965.1 Bacillus sp. AY2-1
CAGTTTTCAAAGAACTACTTGGTCGCTCATTTGCGACTTCCTTATGTTAACATCTTCATTTTTCAATGTCAACTAAGTTTTTCAATTTCTTTTTTGTCGTTTTCTGCGTTTCCGCATCAGCGACGGTTATTAATATATCATGCAGTATATAAATGAAATGCAACACCTTTTATAAACTTTTTTAAAAACTGCCCACATTTCTTTTTTAATATCATATACTTAAACGAAATATCTCTTTCATGTATGATTAATTCCTACATATATTTTATATAAAGTTACTCTATCAAAAAACGTTTCTTTCTATAATAAGCGTTTTATTCATATACCATATCATACAAGGAGGAATATATATGGACTATACCGATTTATTAATCAAACTAGGTCTCTCGGCTATTTTAGGATTTGCCATTGGTTTAGAACGCGAATTAAAACGGAAACCACTTGGTTTAAAAACGTGTTTAGTTATTTCTATTATTAGTTGCCTCCTAACAATTGTTTCTATTAAAGCAGCTTATAACTTACCACATACCGATCATATGAATATGGATCCACTTCGACTTGCCGCTCAAATTGTATCAGGAATTGGTTTTTTAGGTGCTGGCGTAATTTTAAGAAGAGGCAACGATAGCATTGCAGGACTCACGACTGCCGCTATGATTTGGGGTGCTTCTGGTATTGGTATTGCCGTTGGAGCTGGTTTCTATATCGAGGCAATTTTCGGAATGTGTTTTCTTATGATTAGTGTCGAACTTATACCATTGACAATGAAGTTTGTAGGTCCTAGATCATTTCGTCAACGTGATATTGCAGTGAAACTTGTTGTGCGAAATATGGACAATATCCCGGTTGTAATCGAGGAGATAAAAGAAATGGATATAAACGTTAAAAATATGAAGCTTAAAACGTTAGAAAACGGTTCTCACTATTTACATCTTAAACTGTCCATTGATCAAAAAAGACATACCGCTGATGTTTACTATACTCTCCAGCATCTTGAAAGTGTCCAACAAACTGAAGTGGAAAGTATGTAGCATAAAATAAACTCTCTTTAATTAGAGAGTTTTTCTTTTTTCTATAATGGTAACAATGAATGTAGTCCTGCAAAACAAGGAGGAATTTACTATTGAAATCCCGTCCGAATTTAGTAGATACATTTCGTGATTCCATTATTTTTCGTTTAATTTGTTTTATTATTGTACTCACTGCTTTTTCTGGTTTTCTTATACATAGATTAGAACCCTCTCATTTCACTACATGGTTTGACGGAATTTGGTGGTCAATTGTTACCATTTTTACAGTTGGATATGGCGACTTTGCTCCCCATACAACGATAGGAAAACTAATAGGTATAAGTATTATTTTATTAGGAACTGGCTTTTGTTCTTATTATATGGTTCTATTCGCTACTGAGATGATTAGTAAACAATACATGAAAGTTAAAGGTGAAGAAGCCGCTACCTCTAACGGTCATATGATTATCGTTGGCTGGAATGAGCGTGCAAAACATGTTGTAAAGCAAATGCATGTACTACAACCAAACCTTGATATCGTTTTAATTGATGAAACACTTTCTTTACTCCCAAAACCCTTTCATCATTTAGAATTTATAAAAGGTTGTCCGCATCACGATCAAACTTTATTAAAGGCTAATATTGCAACGGCACACACCATATTAATAACAGCGGATAAAGAAAAGAACGAAAGCTTAGCAGATACACAGTCCATTTTAAATATTTTAACTGCGAAAGGACTCAATCCAAACATTCACTGCATCGCCGAACTACTTACTACTGAACAAATTCAAAATGCAACGAGAGCGGGCGCGTCAGAAATTATAGAAGGAAATAAATTAACGAGTTATGTATTTACCGCTTCTCTTTTATTCCCTTCTATTTCAGGTGTACTATTCTCACTTTACGATGAAATCTCTGATAACAAATTACAACTGATGGAACTTTCTCCGTCCTGCACCGGACAAACCTTTGCAAATTGTAGCTATACCCTTCTAAAACAAAACATTCTCTTACTAGGTATAAAGCGTGATGATCAATATATGATTAATCCAGTCCATACCTTCATTCTTATCGAAAGCGACATACTCATTGTTATTCACCATTAATAAAATGACGCTCTAGTTCTTGCATGAGCACTTTCCCAATATTGATATATTTTCTTTTTACATCTCCATCTGGATCTTTCGGTTCAGCAAATTGATCCATCCCACTCGTTCCAGCGGTTAAAGTATTCACATTATCATCTAGTTCGTCTTGATATACGTGCGAAAGAATATACGGCGTTTCAAGACGGACTACTACACCAGGTACATCCAGTTCACCATCTACTGCTGTAAACGGCACTCGTAAAAATTGATACCCATCTTCTTCATCGATTTTGTAATCGAAGCATCCTTTATCATAATCCCAATTACCACCAATGCTATATCCAAGTGGTTTCATAATCTCTTCTAACTTAAATAGCGCATATGTACGTCCTTCTAAATTTGATTGAATTGGAATCAAGTCCATCCCTCCAAGACTTTTCCTTTAGCATACCCACTCTAGCTTGAATATACTGATGGACTTTTCGATAAAATAATAAAAAGCGACCTGGACTTTTCGATAAAATAATAAAAAGCGACCGGAATCCGGTCGCTTTTTATTATTTTAAACGCTCTTCTAATTCTGCTTTTAATTCTTCAAATCCTGGTTTACCAAGTAAAGCAAACATGTTCTTCTTGTATGCTTCTACGCCAGGTTGGTCAAATGGATTTACCCCTAATAAGTAGCCGCTCATCGCACATGCTTTTTCGAAGAAGTATACAAGGTAACCGAATGTGTACTCATTTAATTCAGGAATATTGACGATTAAGTTTGGTACTCCCCCGTCGCTATGTGCAAGTAATGTACCTTCGTATGCTTTTGTGTTTACAAAGTCTACAGTTTCACCAGCAAGGTAATTTAATCCGTCTAAATCGTTTTCTTCTGATTCGATTGTTAGTTCATGTGTAGATTTACCTACTTTAAGAACTGTTTCAAATAAGTCACGACGACCTTCTTGAACGTATTGACCTAATGAGTGTAAGTCAGTTGAGAAGTTTGCTGAAGATGGGAAAATACCTTTTTGATCTTTTCCTTCACTTTCACCAAATAACTGTTTCCACCACTCAGCGAAGTATTGAAGTGCTGGCTCATAGTTAACAAGCATTTCAATTGTTTTTCCTTTATTGTATAAAGCGTTACGAACTACTGCATATTGGTAAGCTGGGTTTTCTTCTAGTTCTGATGTTCCGAAGTCATCATGACCAGCAGCTGCACCTTTCATCATCTCTTCAATATTTAAGCCACTTACTGCGATTGGTAATAAACCAACTGGCGTTAATACAGAGAAACGTCCTCCAACATCATCTGGAATAACAAATGTTTCGTAACCTTCGTTATCAGCTAATGTTTTTAATGCACCACGTGCTTTATCTGTAGTTGCATAAATACGTTTGCGAGCTTCTTCTTTTCCATACTTTTCTTCTAATAACTTACGGAAGATACGGAATGCTAGTGCTGGCTCTGTTGTTGTACCTGATTTGGAAATAACGTTAATAGAGAAGTCTTTACCTTCTAATACGTCCATTAAATCTTTCATGTAAGTGGAGCTAATGTTTTGTCCAACAAATAGCACTTGTGGAGTTTTACGTTGTTCTTTAGAAAGCGTGTTGTAGAAAGAATGGTTTAACATTTCGATTGCTGCGCGTGCCCCTAAGTAAGAACCACCAATACCTACAACAAGTAAAATGTCAGAGTCATTTTTAATTTTTTCTGCGCATTTTTGAATGCGAGCGAATTCCTCTTTGTCATATTGAAGCGGAAGGTCTACCCACCCAAGGAAATCGTTCCCAGCTCCAGTTTTTTCGTGGATTGCGTGATGTGTTACTTTCACTGCATCACGTAAATAAGTGATTTCATGTTCACCGATGAAGGATAACGCTTTAGAATAGTCGAACGTTACATGTGTACTCATCTTTTTCCCTCCAATTATGGATATGTATTTCTGTATTCACTTTAGCGAAACTGAAGTTGTAAATCAAGCGATTCAACCATTGTAAACGTAACCAATATATATTTTTTAGAAAAAGTTCATTTTTTGCATAAAAATTCGTATTTTTCGGTATAGATGTATATACATCATCTTTCGAACATTTTTTATGTATAAAAACAACATAACTACCCCATTCTATAAAAGAGTTAATTAACTCATCGCTTGCTCATGCTTCACAATTAAGGGGGGCTTTTTCATGAGTACTTTGCAACGTATCGCATTAGTCTTTACTGTAATTGGCGCTGTGAACTGGGGACTAATCGGATTTTTCCAGTTTGACTTAGTAGCAGCCATTTTCGGTGGACAAAATTCAGCTCTTGCACGTATTATTTACGGCATCGTTGGTATATCTGGGCTTATCAATCTTGGTTTACTGTTTAAACCATCTGAAAATCTTGGTACACACCCAGAAACAAACGAAATTCGATAGTCAGTATGTCCTTTCACCTCCGACATACGAATATGATTGCATGCAATCATATTTGCAAATATATATCATAAGATAAAGTAAAAGAGGAACGCTCATATGCGTTCCTCTTTTACTTTGTTAACTCGGACTCTTCAATCCATTCTGCCAACTTTTCTCGCAGCGTATTAAATCCGTTTTCAGATGGGTTCGGTATAAGAATCCTTCCTTGTTTTCTTTTCGCCGCTTTTAACGATAAACTCATTTTTCTGTGCTCTTCATCAATTGAAAGTACCTTTACTTCTACTGTATCGCCGACTTTTAAAAAGTCATGAATATCCTTTACATATCCATTTGTAATTTCAGATATATGCACAAGTCCTTGTGTTTCTGCATCTAACGCTACAAATGCACCGTAATCTTGAATTCCAGTCACTTTCCCTGTTACAACCACTCCTGTTGTATATTGTTCTGACATATGAAACACTCCCATACGTTTACCATTCTCTCTACAATTATAAAGAGCAAAGCAGATATATTTATTTTAAATATCCGATTGGTTAGTACGCATTCTAGATAACGTTATCTAGAATGCGTATACCTTATATTAGTAAATTATACCACTATGACAGAACTCATTCAAAATTCATGAAAAATTTCCCTTAAAGAAGTATAATTCTCCAATATTGGGATAGACTACTAACACATGGCTTTCTAGTATTCCCCCCCTTTTATGGACAAAACGTATTACGTTTTGTCCTTTTTTTATTTTCTACAAACCGTTCCATTCTCTTCATCGCTTCCATAAGTTGTTCAAGCGACGTTGCATATGAACAACGAATAAATCCTTCACCACTTTCGCCAAATACGCTACCAGGGACAACGGCCACTTTTTCTTCCAACAATAACTGTTCTGCAAATTCCGCTGAAGATAATCCGGTTGAAGATATAGCAGGAAAAACATAAAATGCTCCGCCCGGCACATGACACGTTAAGCCCATTTCATTGAAAGATGTCGTCATGAAGTTACGACGCTTCTTATAGCTATCTCTCATTCGAATTACTTCATCGTTCCCTGCGCGTAACGCCTCAAGTGCTGCAAACTGAGACATCGTCGGTGCACACATCATTGAATACTGATGGATTTTGAGCATTAATTCTGAAAATTGAACAGGAGCTGCAATCATACCGAGGCGCCATCCTGTCATCGCAAATCCTTTTGAAAATCCTGAAATTAAAATCGTATGCTCACGCATATTTTTAATACTCGCGAAACTTGTATATACTTCGTCGTATACAAGTTCTGCATAAATTTCATCAGATAATACGATTAGATTGTACTTCTCAACAATCACTGCTATTTCTTCAAGCTCGGATTTATTTAGCATTGCACCTGTCGGGTTATTTGGTGAACAAAGCAAAATTGCCTTTGTTTTCGCTGTAATAGCTGCTTCAATTTGTTCTGGTTGTACTTTAAACTCGTTTTCTAACGTAGTCGCCACAGGAACCGGAACTCCTCCAGCTAATGTCACAAGTGGTGCATAAGAAACGAAGCTCGGTTCAATAATGAGCACTTCATCATCAGGATTTATAATGGCGCGCATCGCTACATCTAACGCCTGGCTCGCTCCAACTGTAACAATGATTTCATCACTTGGATCATAAGATACTGCAAATTGTTTTTTTAGATACTTTGCTATTTCTTGACGGAGCTCCAATAATCCTGCATTTGCTGTATATGACGTATACCCTTGTTCCAAAGAACGAATACATGCTTGCCTTACATTCCAAGGTGTAACAAAATCCGGCTCTCCTACCCCGAGGGAAATAACACCTTTCATATTTGCTGCTAAATCAAAAAATTTTCGAATACCAGATGGTTTTAAAGATTCTGCTGATCTAGATAGTTCAAATTGCTTCATGGTGTCACCACAATTCGCTTATCATCATCGTCTTTTTCATAAATAACGCCCTCATGTTTATACTTCTTCAAAATGAAATGAGTAGTTGTAGAAACAACAGATTCAATTGTTGCTAATTTCTCAGAAACAAACATCGCTACTTCTCCCATCGTTTTCCCTTCTAATGTAATAGAAAGATCATATGTCCCTGACATTAAATAAACGGATTTCACTTCTGAATAACGATAAATTTGTTCAGCAACCGCATCAAACCCAACGCCATGCTTTGGCGTAACTTTCACATCGATCATTGCCGTTAAACCTGTATGTTCTTTCACCTTCGTCCAATCAATATGTGTTACATAATCCACAATAATCTTTTCATTTTCTAACCTCGCAACCATCTTCTTTACTTCTTCTACCTCTATATTTAACAGCTTCGCTAATGTATCTACAGATAATCGACTACTCTTTTCAAGACAAGCTAATAATTCTAATTCTTTTTCTGTCACCATATAAATCATCCTTCCTTTTCGTTTGTGTTTAAATTATACAAATACCCTTTCCAGTTTGAAAAGAAGATTTTTCTATTGAATTATGTCAAAATAAAGTGAAACTTTAATCAGCGAAATGCTTCACCCCACTGATTATCAGCCCACACCAATCGGGCTTTTACGGACAGTTGCTCTCCCACCTAACCTCTTTGCTTGAGCTGCTTTTTGAGGTGGGAGACTTACTGTCCGTTAATGCGGGGTAAAGTGAAACTTTAATCAGTGGAAAAATGCGTGATAAAGCGAAAGGGGATGGAATCGTGAAACCAAAAGTTTATATTGCTGAACCAGTTCCAACATTTGTAGAAAACTATTTATCAGAACACTGTGATTATGAAAAATGGGATCAAAATGAGAAAGTACCCCGTGATGTTCTATTAGAAAAAATACAAGATAAAGATGGGTTATTAAATTTCGGATCTGCTATTAATGAAGAATTACTGACAGTGGCTCCTAACTTAAAAGTAGTGAGCAACATTTCTGTCGGTTACGATAATTTTGATTTACAAGCGATGAAAAACCGAAATGTTATCGGAACGAATACACCATACGTATTAGATGATACAGTAGCTGATCTCGTTTTCGCCCTTATGTTATCTGCTGGGCGCCGTGTTTGCGAACTCGATTCTTATGTGAAAAATGGTGAATGGAACGCTGAAATTGGAAAAGAACACTTCGGACTAGATGTACACCATAGCACAATTGGTATTATCGGTATGGGCCGAATTGGAGAAGCCGTTGCAAAACGAGCAAAATTCGGATTTGATATGAATGTTCTTTACTATAACCGCCGTCGTAAAGAAGAAGCTGAACAAAAATTCGATGCTACATATTGTGATTTACAGACGCTACTGGAGCAGTCTGACTTTATTGTTCTTCTTACTCCATTAACAGATGAAACATATCACCTTATCGGAGAAAAGGAATTTTCATTAATGAAAGAAACAGCAATCTTCATTAATGCTTCTCGCGGGAAAACAGTAGATGAAGAAGCGTTAATCCATGCTTTAACAGAAAAGAAAATCTTTGCAGCAGGTATCGATACATTTACACAAGAGCCGATTCAAAAAGATAATCCACTCTTATCATTACAAAATGTTGTGACTTTACCACACATCGGATCTGCAACATTAAAAACTAGGCAGCAAATGGCTATGACCGCCGCTGAAAATTTAGTTGCAGGATTACAAGGAAAAACACCGCCTAATATTGTTCGCGGGTAATACTGAATAAACGAAAGGCAAGATGACATCGTCATCTTGCCTTTTTTTGTTAACATATTTTCTTCTTCCTTGGAGATGATATGAACAAAAATCAATGGAGTGACAAAAAATGAATCACGAATATACTTGTCCTTATTTCACTTTTTCCACTCGCGGCACTACTATTCATTACGAATTGTATGAACACGATAACAAAACAGAACGTCCTACTTTCGTACTCGTTCACGGCTTTTTATCTTCCTCATTTAGTTACCGTCGTCTCATTCCCTTACTATCGAAAGCAGGAACAGTGATTGCTCTTGATTTACCACCGTTCGGAAAAAGTGATAAGTCTCATCTGTTTAAGTATTCTTATCACAATTTAGCAACGATTATTATTGATTTAATTGAACATTTATCTCTCTCAAACATTGTATTAGTTGGGCACTCTATGGGTGGGCAAATTTCTCTCTATGTAAACCGTATACGTCCTGAACTCATTTCAAAAACGATTTTACTATGCAGCTCTAGCTATTTAGCACGCGCAACCTTACCTTTACTATACTCTTCTTATTTACCGTTCTTTCATTTATACGTAAAGAACTGGATTATTAGACGCGGTATTGTTCATAACTTAATGAATGTCGTTCATGATCACTCATTAATTGACGATGAAATGAAAAAAGGTTACTCCGCTCCTTTTTATGACGACCGTATATTTCCCGCTTTAACTCGCATGATACGAGACCGTGAAGGTGACTTATCTTCAACTGAATTACAAAAAATCGAAACACCTATCTTGCTCATTTGGGGTGAAAAAGACCGCGTCGTCCCTGTACATATAGGTCATCGTCTACACAAAGATTTACCGAATTCAAAATTTATTTCTTACGAAAATACAGGACATTTACTACCTGAAGAAAAGCCTAAACATGTTTATGAAGAAATTATCGCTTTTTCTGCGCAATAAAGTGAAACTTTAATCAGTCCCCACCTAACTTCTTTGCTTCCGCTGAATTTTGAGGTGGGGTCTTACTACCAAGCAAATAGCGGGATAATATAAAAAAGGCTGTCGGAAATTCCGACAGCCTATAATGAACAACTTCCGCCTTCTTTTATTACAAGTAATTCCAAAGCTAACTTCTCACATTTTTCAAGCGCAGGTACTTCCTCAAAAGACATAAAGTATATATGTTGAATCTTCTTTGCGATGTATTTTGGATCATCAAACACACTTATGACGTTCACAACATCGCTCGCTTCTGTTTCATAAAACTCCGGTCCCATTTGAAACGGATCCCAATTCTTCACAACCTCTATCATCTTTTCATATGTACCCATTCGCTTCCCGCCTTTTCACTTTTTAATACTTTTCTTTATCCTATCACATCAGCTATTCTATAAGAAGAGAGAGAACTTTCGTAACTTATTGGTTTTACAGAAGAAGGGGGCAAACTTATGCAACTATTTCATAAAGCAATCAATCGACGTGGAACGCATAGTATAAAATGGGATACATATAAAAACGAAGAACTTATCCATGCTTGGATTGCTGATATGGATTTTGAAGTACCAAAACCAATTCAAACTGCCTTAAAACAACGGATCGAACATCCGATTTTTGGCTACACACTTCCCCCTGAAAATATTGGGGATATTATTTGTAACTGGACAAAACAACAATACGACTGGGACATTCAAAAAGAATGGATCGTCTTTAGTGCAGGGATCGTCCCAGCTCTTAGTACGAGCATACAGGCTTTTACAAAAGAAAACGAATCCGTTCTCGTACAACCACCTATTTATCCTCCATTTTTCGAAATGGTCACAACAAATAATAGGCAGTTATGCGTGAGTCCATTACAGAAACAAAATGATACATATGTGATAGACTTCGAGCATTTAGAAAAGCAGTTTCAGCAAGGCGTCAAACTCATGCTTCTTTGTAGCCCTCATAATCCAATCGGACGCGTTTGGACGAAAGAGGAACTTGTGCAGCTCGGATCGTTATGTACTAAATATAACGTAATCGTTGTCGCGGACGAAATTCATTCCGATATCATTTATGCAGACCATACACATACACCGTTCGCTTCCTTATCTGAAGAATTAGCAGAGCGCACTATCACTTGTATGGCTCCAAGTAAAACATTTAATATCGCTGGATTACAAGCGTCGATTATTATCATTCCAAACGAAAAACTCCGTCACGCCTTTACAGCTATCCAATATAGACAAGGCTTCCACGGGTTAAATATCTTCGCCTACACAGCGATGCAAAGTGCCTATACAGAATGTAATGATTGGCTAAACGAAATTCGATTATATATAGAAGATAATGCTCAATTTGCTTATGAATATATCAAAACTCACATACCTGCTCTTTCCGTAACGAAGCCAGAAGGTAGCTTTTTATTATGGATTGATTGTTCTCGTCTAAAGCTTTCTCAAAACGAGCGTACTGCATTACTTGAGGAAAAAGGAAAAATCATCGTTGAACCTGGTGAGAAATACGGGTTAGGTGGGGAAGAACATATTCGAATTAACATCGGCTGTCCAAGATCTGTTTTAGAAGAAATTTTGAACAGACTGCGTCATACGTTTTCATAATAAGAAAAGAGGCTGTCATAAATCATTTTAGGACAACCTCCTTTATCCATATCTTTTCAATTACGTTTCACAAAAAAAGCTACCATGCACGGTAGCTTTTACTTTTTCTTCATATCCGATGCTTTTTTTACAATGACACCACAAGCAATTCGATCACCTGATTTACCTGTCGGTTGTGTCATACCATCATCAGCGTTTTCTGTAATAATAATAGACGCTCCATCTTTTCTATGAATCGTTGTTTTACCTTCTTCAAGCGTTATGTGCGGCGCGTCGATTTCTGCCTTGATCTTTCCAGAACCGTCTGCAATTACGTTCGGTAAATCACCGTTTTCTGCACCCTTCGGATTAAGAAGACCATGTTTTTTATCATCAGGATTAAAATGATTCCCGGATGATTCAAAACGAGGTGCCTTACACTCTCCGATTTCATGTACATGTAGTCCGTGTGGTCCTGGCGTGAAACCTTCCCCTTTAATCGTAATTTTCACTCCACTTGTTTGCTGAACTACTTTCGCAGTCCCTACCTCATCTCCTGAAGCATTATGTAATTTCACTTCAATTTCTTTCGGCTTTCCTTGGTCACAACCTGCCATCAGAAATAATAAACAACAACTGAAAAAAAGCCGTTTCTTCATTCCATTCCCTCCAAAATATATTCTGCCCTTAGATTGTCCGAGCATAGAGGGAAACATACAAAAATGCGTTACTGTTTCTTTTCAGCTAATAGTTTTTCTTCAACTTTCTGTAATCGCTCTGCTTCTCTTTTTGATATACGAATAAACATGCGCCACGTGGCAATAGCACCGATAATAAATAGAACGCACACAATCCCTGGAATAATATATTCTGTTTTATCTTCCGGAAAATATAAAGGCATCATAACGAACACTCCTTAATTATAGGATTCAAAAAACATCAGAATTTTCTGTTATATATCTTTAAATTATAGTTGAACCAGTTCATATTCTCAAGGGGCGTTCCGAAAGTGAATGATTTCTTTGACTCCTCCTCCTACTTTCCTTACTATAAACTTGAGGTGAAAAATATGAGAGAAACATTTGAAATTGGTGAAATCGTTACTGGTATTTATAAAACAGGAAAATACATCGGCGAAATTACAAATAGCCGTCCTGGTAGTTATGTCGTAAAAGTATTAGCTGTTTTAAAACATCCGGTGCAAGGTGACTTACATAACGTAAAACAAGCTGACGTACCATTTTTCCATGAAAGACGCGCTTTAGCTTTTCGTGAGCAAACGAACATTCCACAGCAAATGGTAAAGAAATATGAAGGAGAAATTCCTGATTATACCGAGTCACTAAAATTAGCATTAGAAACTCAAATGAATTCATTTTCTGAAGATGATTCACCTTTTGCAGAGCGTAGTCTAGAAACATTAGAACAGTTAAAGAAGGACTACAAACTCTAAAAAAACAAAACGACCAAATTACATAATGTGCAATTTGGTCGTTACTGTGTGCTCACTTTCTTTAACACTTTTGAAAAATCAACGAGTTCTCCTAATGTTGGTGGTGCTGGTTTTACTAAATACTCTTTATCTTTTTCTACTAGTTTAAAAATATTGTACGTCGTCATCGCATCATCAAGCGCACAATGATGCTTCCCTGTCCCTACTTTTCCGTACGCCTCAATTGCTTTCCATAATCCTGTTTGATTTCTTTCCCCAAAAAACTTCTTATACTCAAGCGATAAATCACGACACTGCCCGAAGAATGGAAAAGCTATCCCTGCCATTTCACAATTATGCTTCAGCACTTTCATATCCATATTTCCCCACGTTACAATTGTCGGTTTACATTTCGTTTCGTATTCTGCAAGCTTCTTAACGAGTTCAGGAAATGAAATCCCTTTATCCACGACTTCTTGTTTTATTCCTAAAAACTTCTTACATCGATCCGTTAAGGAGGGAAATGTTTTCGGCCTGACATGTGATGAATACGTATCTTCCACCTTACAGCCAGCAACTGAAACGAGTCCTACCTCAATAATTTCCGGAAAAAATCCTTTCGGTTTTTTTCTATGCTGGGGCATCGTAAACTCAAAGTCTAAAAATAAAAATCGTTGTTCATCCATACGATCCCTTCCTTATCATTTTTGTCATTCCTTTCTATTTGACACTCCTACACGAACAAGCTCGAATGCTAATTCCATTTTAAATATTCAGATTGGATGTATCTTATATATATGTCAAATGCCCACAAATATTTTAAAAAATAAGAAAAAATGACCTATGCAGAAAATATGACAAAATCCCTCCTTTCATTTACATCCGCAGTTTTTCTACTTTATAATGACGTTATGTGTGTTTCATCTAGTTAATATTTGACACACTAAGAAAAATGAATGAAAGGAGATGAGATTTTTGCACGAAACAACGCAAGAACTCGCTAACTGGCAGTATTATTTTGCTATCGCAGTCTTTTTAATTACATATGCCATTATTATTTCTGAAAAAATTAATCGCGCTGTCATCGCACTTCTTGGTGCAGCACTCATGGTAATTGTGGGGGTCGTCGATTTACATAACGCCTTTACGAAACATATTGAATGGGGAACGATTACGCTACTCATCGGTATGATGATTTTGGTGAACATTACGAGTAAATCAGGTGTTTTCCAATACGTTGCCATTAAAGCAGCAAAAAGGGCACAAGGAAATCCAATTAAAATTTTAATTTCCCTTTCCCTACTTACTGCGCTTGGCTCCGCATTTTTAGATAACGTTACAACTGTACTTCTTGTTGTTCCAGTTACTTTATCTATTACGCGCATACTGCAAGTAAATCCTGTTCCTTATTTACTTTCTGAAATTATTTTTTCAAACATTGGGGGAACGGCAACATTAATTGGTGATCCACCTAACATTATGATTGGTTCTGCCAATAAACATTTAGACTTCAATGCTTTCCTATTGAATCTAGCACCAATCGTAATTATTATTATTGGAGTTACAGCAACAATACTTTACTTCATGTACCGCAAACAATTAATTGCCGATCCTGTACAAGTCAAAAAATTAATGAGCTTAGATGAAAAACAATACATTAAAGATCCAGTATTAATGAAAAAATCTTTAACGGTACTTGGACTTACAATTGTAGGTTTCATGACTCATTCTATTTTCCATATTGATGCGGCTATCATTGCCTTAACTGGTGCTACTGTACTTATGTTAATTGGTGTGAAAGAGCATGAAATTGAAGAAGTATTTGCAAGCGTAGAGTGGGTAACAATCTTCTTCTTCGCAGGGCTATTCGTACTTGTTGGAGGACTTATCGATATCGGTCTTATCAAAATGTTAGCTCAAAAAGTAATTGGTATAACAGGCGGAGATATTTCTTACGCATCCATCCTTATTTTATGGGTATCTGGTATCGCCTCTGCAACAATTGATAACATCCCATTTGTCGCAACAATGATTCCACTTATTAACGATATGGCAGTTGGGCTAGGCTTATCACCATCTGACGCACAAATCGATGTATTATGGTGGGCATTAGCACTAGGTGCTTGTCTCGGCGGAAACGGAACATTAATCGGAGCTTCTGCTAACGTAATCGTTGCAGGTATCGCGAGCCGCGAAGGACATAAATTTAGTTACATGGAATTCCTAAAAGTCGGTTTCCCAATTATGATCGTTTCATTAATCATTTCTCACATTTATATTTATTTACGCTACCTTATGTAGTAGAAAAAGCACCCTGATAATCAGGGCGCTTTTTTACTTATATCTAAAATATATCGACTTATCAACAGAAACGAAAAATCTACTCTTTATATCTCACCGGTTCATTTCGAATAATAAATAAATGAATCGGTAAGAAAACCGAAAATGTGATTGTATGAATAATCGTAAACAATATAGAATTCGTTCCGTATCTATCTAAAATTGCGTAGATAAGATAAATAGACAGCACAATCGATACAGCTGTTGCTAATAAATATAGAATTGGTACGAAGTTAAAAATGAAACATGCGACATATATGCCGAATACTTTCCATCCCGCTTCTTCTTTTAAGAAATCCGGTAATTTGTCTTTTGCTAAATCACCCCATATCTTACTATTTAAAAAAGGAATAAACGCAAGAGCACCATCCGTTGCACCATCATTTTTCGCCATCGTATACAGTGCAAAAGCCGTTAATAAATACGCAATAATTGCCCAAATCAATACAACAAGAATAAACGCAAAACTAAGAGCAAAGAAACCTGCTAGTACGCCTTGATCCTCCATCTTATCCTCTCCTCTCTACTTTCAACATATTTCATTACATTGCAAGTTATGTTTTAAAATTTATCCAAACTCTTTGTATAATAAGAGAAGAAAGAGAATAAGAGAGGAGAAACACGTATGCATCCATTTGTAAAAGCATTACAAGAGCATTTTACAGCTCATCAAAATCCTGAAAAAGCAGAACCTATGACTCGTTATATGAAAAATCACTTCCCATTTCTAGGTATTCAAACACCGGAAAGGCGCCAATTATTAAAAGACGTCATTCAAATACATACTCTCCCAGATAAAAAAGACTTCCAAATTATTGTACGCGAGCTTTGGGACTTACCAGAACGTGAATTCCAAGCGGCCGCACTTGATATCATGCAAAAATATAAAAAGCATATAAACGAAACTCATATCCCCTTCTTAGAAGAACTTATTGTCACAAAATCTTGGTGGGACTCTGTCGATAGCATCGTCCCTACATTCTTAGGTACTATCTTTTTAAAACACCCAGAATTAATTTCTGCGTATATTCCAAAATGGATTGCATCAGATAACATATGGTTACAACGTGCCGCTATTTTATTCCAACTGAAATATAAACAAAAGATGGATGAAGAACTTCTTTTCTGGATTATTGGGCAACTACATTCTTCAAAAGAATTTTTCATTCAAAAAGCGATTGGCTGGGTCCTTCGTGAATATGCAAAAACAAATCCGGATGTAGTTTGGGAATACGTGCAAAACAATGAACTCGCTCCATTAAGTAAGCGTGAAGCAATTAAGCATATTAAACAAAATTACGGAATAAATAATGAAAAAATAGGCGAGACTCTATCATAGATAGACACGTTCCTCTATTGAGATTTAAAAAAGAACGTGTTAGAATATGTTCATTATTATTAATATAAGTAGCGATGACGGACTTATAAGTACTTGCATAAAAAGCGATTCAGGGATAGTGAAAGCCTGAAGCCGCAAGGAAACGGCAGTCCCGAGCAATACATGATAAAGTGGATGCACCTTTTGTGTATCAACTAGGGTGGAACCGCGGGCAAACGCTCGTCCCTAGGCAAATAAGCCTTGGGATGAGCGTTTTTTTATGTTCTTTTTAGCATATACTGCTCGTTTCCAAAGTATCAGAGTATATCATCGCCAATACGTTAACTTTCAAAAGGAGGATTTTCTTATGTATTCAATGGAACAAGTTGTAAACTTAGCGAAACATCGCGGTTTTGTTTTCCCTGGTTCTGAAATTTACGGTGGTCTTGCAAACACTTGGGATTACGGTCCACTTGGAATCGAATTAAAAAATAACGTTAAAAAAGCTTGGTGGAAAAAATTCATTCAAGAATCTCCACACAACGTTGGTTTAGACGCAGCTATTTTAATGAACCCTAAAACTTGGATCGCTTCTGGTCACGTTGGTAACTTCAACGATCCAATGATCGACTGTAAAAAATGTAAAGCTCGTCACCGTGCTGACAAATTAATTGAGGATGCTTTAGATGCAAAAGGCATTGAAATGGTTGTTGACGGTCTTACTTTCGACCAAATGGCTGACTTAATGAAAGAACATGAAGTAAAATGTCCTGATTGCGGTAGTGAAGAATTCACTGAAATCCGTCAGTTCAACTTAATGTTCAAAACATTCCAAGGTGTTACAGAGTCTAGCACAAACGAAATTTTCCTTCGTCCTGAAACAGCACAAGGTATTTTCGTAAACTTCAAAAACGTTCAACGCTCTATGCGTAAAAAGCTTCCATTTGGTATTGGCCAAATCGGTAAGAGTTTCCGTAACGAAATCACGCCTGGTAACTTCACATTCCGTACACGTGAATTCGAACAAATGGAACTTGAATTCTTCTGTAAGCCTGGTGAAGATTTAGAGTGGTTCGCATTCTGGCGTGAAACTTGTAAAAACTGGTTACTTTCACTTGGTATGACTGAAGAGAGCATGCGTCTTCGTGACCACGGTGAAGAAGAGTTATCTCACTACAGTAATGCAACAACTGACATTGAATTCAAATTCCCATTCGGTTGGGGCGAACTTTGGGGCGTTGCATCTCGTACAGACTTCGACTTAAAACGTCACATGGAACACTCAAACGAAGACTTTAACTATATCGATCCACAAACGAATGAGCGTTACGTACCATACTGCATCGAGCCATCTTTAGGCGCAGACCGCGTAACATTAGCATTCTTATGTGATGCATATGAAGAAGAACAATTAGAAAACGATTCTCGTACAGTTCTTCGTTTCCACCCTGCTTTAGCACCATACAAAGCAGCTATCTTACCATTATCTAAAAAGCTATCTGAAGGTGCTACTGAAGTATTTGCAGAATTAGCTAAAGACTTCATGGTAGACTTTGATGAAACTGGTTCTATCGGTAAACGTTACCGTCGTCAAGACGAAATCGGTACACCATTCTGTATCACATACGACTTCGACTCAGTTGAAGACAAAGCTGTTACAGTACGTGACCGTGACACAATGGAACAAGTTCGTATGCCAATTAGCGAACTAAAAGGTTTCTTAGAGAAGAAAATCCAGTTCTAATTATAAGAAAAAGAGGCTGCTCATAAGAGCGCCTCTTTTTTACTTTTCACGTTTTTCTTTAATTGCTACTGTACATCTTGATATACATAGTAAATCATCATTTTCATCAATAATGCGAACATCCCAAACCATTGTCGATTGTCCTCTATGTATCGGTGTCCCAATCGCTGTTACAATTCCATCTTTCTTTGAGCGAATGTGGTTTGCATTAATTTCTAATCCGAAACAAATACATTTTTCTTGATCAATTAAATTGTATGAACCAACACTTGCCACTGTTTCTGCTAATGCAACCGATGCACCACCATGTAAAAATCCAAACGGCTGATGCGTACGCTCATCAACAGGCATCGTAGCAACCACCTTTTCTTCTGTCATCTCTAACAACTCAATTCCAAGTGAATCCATTAAAGTTTTTGCCATATCGCTTCCTCCTTCTCTTACTTTAATTAAATGTATAATTTTACCTATTTATTTTCAAACTACTTATAACACTTATATAAGGAGGCTTCACCTAAATGAAACAGAAATTTTGTATATTACTGCTTATGTTCTCCTTGCTGACTATTGTACCAAATTGTGCAATAACAGCCAAAGCATCTAACCTGACAATCGATGTTAAGACTGTAACGCAAAAAGGTAAGAAACCTTATATAGAATATCAAATAAATAGGCCTTCTTTTCACAACTTTTCTGACTCTAAATTTCAAAATAAGCTCAATTTATATTACAAAAAATCCACTGACAAATTTAAAAACAAATTAGAAAAAGAAGCAAAAAAATATTATAAAGAGACAGAAGGATCTAGTACACCATTTCATCCGTACGTAGCAAATGTCGATTATAAAGTCTCATTAAACAAACCACCTTTTCTTAGCCTATATGTGAATTACTATCAATATACTGGCGGAGCACATGGTCTTTATACGTGGAAGGCAAATACATTTGATTTAAACGAAAAAAAGCTACTGCACTTAGACGATTTATTTCAACAAAAAGATAAATATAAAGATGTAATCCGTGCAGAGATTGTAAGACAAATTAAACAAAATGAAAGTATTTATTTTCCTGATGCAACTGAAAAGGTAATGAGTATGAAAAAGTTTCACTTCTTTTTAGAGCCAGACAATCTCGTCATTTATTTCCCTTTATATGAAATTGCTCCGTATTCAAGTGGAATTCCGCAATTTCGTATTCCATATACATTGCTAAGAGACTATTTAAAGCCTTCTTATCAAAATATTTTGATTGACAACAAGTAAATATTTTCGCTACGATAATGTTAACCTAAAAACAACAGGAGGTTAACATTATGAGGAGATTTCATGTTTTAGATTTAGCATTAGCTGCCATGTTCGTCGCTCTTATGGCCATTGGTGCAAATATTGTATCTTGGGCACCATTCCTGCAAGTAGCGGGCATCCCATTATCTATGCAACCATTTTTCGCAATTTTAGCAGGTCTTCTTCTTGGAAGTAGACTTGGTGCCTTATCCATGACTGTATATATGCTCGTTGGCGTAGCCGGCGCACCAATCTTTGCTAACTTCAAAGCTGGATTTGGAGCACTTTTAGATCCTACTGGTGGTTTTATTATCGCATTTATTATCGTTGCTTACGTATCGGGAAAACTAGTAGAACAAAAAGAAAGACCAACATTCATTACATTTGCTATTGCCTCTTTCACAGGAATTATTTTAACTTATATAATCGGTACTACTTACATGTACGGGGCAGTCAATCTCTTTATGGGCGGTAATATGAGTTATAAAGCTGCTTGGATGATTATGATGTGGTTCGCAGTAAAAGATATTGCATTTACAATTATCGGTGCTATTATCGCACCTCGCATATACTATGCTGTGCGTCGTTCTGCTTATCAGCATTCTCATTCGACGATTTCATAATAAAAAAAGAGTTATTTCAACAAGCTGAAATAACTCTTTTTTATATTAAGACTCTTGATTCGCTTGTTCTTCTAAAATTTTCTTCATCATCGCAACCATGTCATCACGTAATTCTGGGTGTTGCAGGGCCATTTCAATTGTCGTTTGAACGAATCCTAGCTTTTCACCTACATCGTAGCGCTTTCCTTCGAAATCGTAAGCAAATACACGTTGGATTTCATTTAAGCTTTGGATTGCATCTGTTAACTGAATTTCACCGCCAGCACCGACATGTTGCTGTTCTAAGAACATAAAGATTTCAGGCGTTAAAATGTAACGGCCCATAATCGCTAAGTTTGAAGGTGCTGTACCTTGTGCTGGTTTCTCAACGAAATTGCGAACTTGGTAACGACGACCTTCTTGTTCTAATGGATCGATAATTCCGTAACGGTGTGTTTCTGTTTCTGGAACAGTTTGTACAC
This sequence comes from Bacillus sp. AY2-1, assembly GCF_008368965.1. NCBI lineage: Bacteria > Bacillati > Bacillota > Bacilli > Caryophanales > Bacillaceae > Bacillus > Bacillus sp. AY2-1. The sequence continues at coordinate 19,940 of NZ_QPEL01000028.1, forward strand.
CAATAACAGAAGAAAGTGTTTTTTCATACTCATCCATTAATTGACGTAAACATGGTTTCTCAGCTTGGACAATATCATCACCTAGTAACACTGCAAATGGCTCATCACCAATGAATTTACGTGCACACCAAACAGCATGTCCTAGTCCCTTCGGCTCTTTTTGACGGATGTAATGAATATCTACCATTTTTGAAGAAGCTTGTACTTTTTCAAGCAACTCATATTTTTTCTTCTCTAATAAGTTTTGTTCTAGTTCAAATGCGTTATCAAAATGATCTTCGATAGAGCGCTTTGTTTTACCAGTAACGATAATAATATCTTCGATTCCCGATTTCACTGCTTCTTCTACAATGTATTGAATCGTTGGTTTATCTACTATCGGTAACATTTCTTTCGGCATTGCTTTCGTTGCTGGTAAAAAACGTGTTCCTAATCCAGCTGCTGGGATTATCGCTTTTCTTACTTTTTTCATCACAAAATACCCTCTCTCCTGTCGGAATTAATAGCAATCATTTCCTACATAAAACAAAAGGGAGATTTCGCTCCCTTTTGTTCCTTACTACTTAAAATTACTTTGTATTATAAACGATTCATAATGTCTTCTTTAATAGTAAGTAACTTTTGTTCACTATTTTGTAAAGAACTATCTTGTACACCGAAGTAGAACTTAATCTTCGGTTCAGTTCCAGATGGACGTAGGCAGAACCATGAACCATCCTCTAATTGATATTTTAACACATTTGATTTCGGTAAGTGAATCTCTTCTTTATGTCCATCTTGTAAAGATGTAATGATGCTTGCTTTATAATCTTCAACTGCTACGACTGTTAAGCCTGCTACTTCTTTCGGAGGATTCTCACGGAACGTCGCCATCATCTCTTGGATTTGTTCCGCTCCATCTTTTCCTTTTAACGTTAACGATACAAGGTCTTCACGGAAGAAACCATACTTCTCAAATACTTCTAATAGACCATCATATAACGTTTTCCCTTGTGATTTGTAGTATGCAGCTACTTCACATGCAAATAGGACAGATTGTACTGCATCTTTATCACGGCAGAATGGACGGATTAAATAACCATAGCTTTCCTCATAACCGAATTGGAATTCGTATTGTCCGCTTTCTTCATACTGTCTAATTTTCTCACCGATAAATTTAAATCCAGTTAACGTATCAACTGTATCTAAACCGTATGCTTTTGCAATTGTACGGCCAATTTCAGACGTTACGATTGTTTTTAATACGACACCGTTCTCTGGAAGTATTCCGTTTTCTTTCTTTTGAGATAGTAAGTAATCAAGCATTAATGCACCTGTTTGGTTACCTGTTAATACTTGGAACTCACCATTATGATTACGAACAGCTACACCAAGGCGATCTGCGTCAGGATCAGTTGCGATTAATACATCTGCGCCTACCTTTTCACCGTCACGAATTGCATACTCAAACGCGGCGTGCTCTTCTGGGTTCGGTGATTTTACTGTAGAGAAGTTTGGATCTGGTAACTCTTGCTCTTTTACAACTGTTACATCTGTAAATCCAACTTCTTCTAAACCACGGCGTACAGAAATATTTGATGTTCCGTGTAATGGTGTAAAGACGATTTTTAAGTCTTTGCCGGCCTTTTCCACCATTTCTTTATTAATGATGACATTGTTCAATTCTGCAGCATATGCATCATCTACTTCTTGTCCAATAATATGTAATAAACCGTCAGCTTTTAATTGCTCTACATCAGCGACTTCAACTGTTAATTCATCTTCTATTGCATCTACGTAGCTAATTAACTCATCCGCTTCTTTTGGCGGCAACTGTCCACCATCTTCACCGTATACTTTGTATCCGTTATATTCAGGCGGATTATGGCTTGCCGTAAGAACGATTCCACTTACTGTATGTAAATGACGAACTGCGAAAGAAAGTACTGGCGTTGGACGTAAGCTTTCAAACACATATGTTGTGATACCACGTGCACCAAGTGTAGCAGCGACTTCCATTGCAAACTCAGGTGATTTATGACGAGAATCATAGGCTACAACAACACCTCGTTTTTTCGCTTCCTCACCTAACTTTTCAATAAAGCTTGCTAATCCTTTTGTTGCTTTACGAACTGTATATACGTTTAAACGGTTCGTACCAGCACCAAGTTCACCACGCATACCACCTGTGCCGAACTCTAGGTTTTTATAAAAGCTATCCTCGATTTTCTTCTCATCTTGCTTCATGTTTTCTAGCTGTTCTTTTAATTCTGCATCTAATTGTGCGTAAGAAAGCCAGCGACTAAATTCTTGTTTCCAATTCATTCTTCTCTCTCCTCTCGCTCGTCATACCTTTATTATATGAAAAAAACATGCCGTATCTCAATATTTTATAAAATCTAGCAGGATTTTACTAGGAATATTTGTATACACTATTGTTAAATACTCCACTAAAGGGAATGAGGATTATGCACGAATGGGGCTTGTCAGAAGAGCTCAAAATACAAACAAAGCAAATGATTGAAATTGCTGAAAGAGAACTATCGATTATGAGGAACGCAATCGATAAAGAAGATGAATGCATTTTATGCAAAATGGAAGATATTCATCATATGTTGGCAAATGTACAAACATTGGCAGCTACATACTATATTCAGGCATATTTATCACCTTATACGGAAAGTTCATCTTTTATTACAACAGCTATCCAACATTTAAGCGCCAGAAAACATGGTGCTCTTATCGTTGTGGAACGAAACGAGACGCTTGAAGCTTTCATTCAAACTGGAACGACATTAAACGCTCACTTAACTGCACCATTACTCGAATCAATATTTTATCCAGGTAACCCTCTTCATGACGGTGCCGTTCTCGTAAAAAATAATCATATTGTCTCAGCTGCTAATATTCTTCCTTTAACGAAAAGTACAGAAGTTGATCCTGAGCTGGGAACACGGCACAGAGCTGCAATTGGCTTATCAGAAAAGAGTGATGCACTTATATTAGTTGTCTCTGAAGAAACGGGCCGTACTTCTTTTGCCTTAAATGGGATTTTGTATACGATTTCTTTATAAAGTGAAACTTTAATCAGCCCTCACCAATCAAGAGTTTACGAGCAGCTCGATCCACACTTAACTTCTTTGCTTCCGCTGAATTTTTGAGGTGAGGGTCTTACTGCCCGGCAAATAGCTAGATAAACAAACCTATAAAAAAGAAGACTGTTCCAAAATATTGGAACAGTCTTCACTTATACTCTTATTCTTCTCCGAAACGCTCCACAAGTGTTGCAAGTGTACGTACCATTGCACCAGTTGCTCCAGCTGGACCTAAGTCGTGCGCGCCTTTTGTTTCTGATGTTCCAGCGATATCTAAGTGTACCCACGGTGTATCTTCAGCGAATTCGCCTAGGAATGTACCTGCCATAACCGCATGTCCTTCACGGCCTGGTGAGTTATTTAAATCAGCAAACTTACTGTTTCTCACACGTTCTTTATCACGATCAAAAATCGGTAGTTGCCAAATTGGCTCATCTGTTTCCATAGAAGCCTCTAGCACTTGCTCAAATAACTCTTCATTATTTGTCATTGCGCCTGTCGTATAGTTTCCAAGTGCAACAATTACACCGCCTGTTAATGTTGCAACATCAACAAGGTAGTTTGCACCAAGTTTTTTCGCATACGTAATACCATCAGCTAAAGCTAGACGACCTTCTGCATCCGTATTTAATACTTCAATTGTCTTTCCGCTCATAGATGTGATTACATCGTCTGGCTTAAATGCCGTACCACTTACAACGTTATCAGTTGAAGGAATAACAGCGATCACATTTTGTTCTGGGCGCAGTTCTCCGATAATTTCCATCGCACCTAATACAGCAGCTGCACCGCCCATATCACCTTTCATACCAACCATGCCTTCACGTGGTTTTAAAGAATAACCACCTGTATCGTATGTAATACCTTTTCCAACGAATCCAATGACATCCGTCCACTCTTCTTTTCCTTTATAAATAAGAGCGATCATTTTTGGTGGCTCTACACTACCTTGGTTTACTGCAAGTAATGCACCCATACCAAGATCTTCCATCTCTTCTTTCTCAAGAACTTTATAGTCCATATCATACTTCTCCGCTAACTCAACAGCATACTCAGCAAGCTTTGTCGCTGTTAATACGTTTGGCGGCATATTTACAAGTGTACGAGCCGAGTTTGTTGCACGTCCATGTACGTAGCCAACTGTTAATGCGGCTTCAATTTCTTGTGCATCTTCCGCTGTAATAGCCGTGAACTTCTCTAACTCTTCACGATCCTTTTTATCTGATTTATACGTTTGTAACTCATATGTACCAAGGCCTTGTACTTCTGCTACAATATGAGCTACATCAATCGCATCTAATTTCTCTGTTACGAAAGAATCAAGTAAGATTGCTGCATCTTGTACTTTTGCTACTTGTAATGTTTTAAACGCTTTTCCAAGAGCCGCACGTAACGTTTCTGTCGTGTAAGACTCTTTCTTGCCTAAACCAACAAAGTAATAACGTTTCACATTTGTTTTTCCTAAGCTATGTACTTTCGAAATGGCCTTTTTCTTCGTAGATAATTCTTTCTCTTCTAGTAAAACTTGTAATTGTCCTTCAAACGCTTTGTCCAGTTCTTGTACAAAACTACTCATTTTCTCTTCTTCAAATAGAGCAACAATCACTACTTCATGACCTGCTAATTCTTTTTGTACTTGAAACATGTTCAGACCCCCTAAATTTCTCTACCACCATTATAACTTTATTTTCTATAAAATGCGACAATTCCAACTACAGTTATATGACGTGTAAAATCTCCTCTATTATGAAATAAGCCAAGAAAAAAAGTCTAGCGTAATTACAACTAGACTATCTTTGTTTTAAATATTGACCACGAAACACTTGCATCGTTTCGTCTTGATTTAACATCGTTAACTCTTCTTCTGTAAACTTACCATTTCCTACTTTTACTACATACACATTTACTTTTTTCTTACCCCATTGGCTATAAACATCTTTCACCGTATCATAATATAGATCAAGACGGTTTCCTTTTATTGCACCGCCCTTATCAGCTACTACACCATACCCGTAACCTGGCACGAAGAGAATCGTTCCAATCGGGAATACGCGTAAGTCCGCAGCAATTGTGGAATATAAATCCCTTTTCACTTTAACACCTGAATATGTAATACCATACTCTGGATGCCCTGGCCTCTTACCAGTTGACTCAATCCCCGATGTATAACCTGTTGCAGTCATTTCAATTGAACGATATTTAGACCAGTCGTTTGCCTGCTCTAAAGCATTTATCACTTCTTTACTCGGAGCAACATTTCTCTTAACTTCTGCTGCATGTACTTCTTTTGCACTCGTTCCCTCATATTTCTTTACAATCTCTAATAGAGAAACTCCTGTGAAAGCATTCCATGTTACGCATAATGCAATTGCAAGTAAACAAGTCATCATAATGCGAATACAATATCGTTTTAACATTTTTACATTCCACACTCCTTCATCGTTAATCATTCCCTATACGATGAAGGAATATGCAAAAAAAATAATCTCCAAATGAATTGGAGATTAAAACATTTGATATCCGCTTTTCCGAAGTTTCTTGATCACGACTCCTGCTAAAGCAGCCCCTACTAATCCAGTAGATAGAATAAATAAGTCTGCTTGTCCTAAGTGCGATACACTTGTCCCAAATGAAGAAAATGTTTCTTTCGGCTTTGAAAAATAATCCCACATACTCGCTTTATTAATAATAAGCATACAAACAATCGGATACACAATAACCATTACCCATGTAGCCCGCAAAATCATGTTGAGTAAAAATCCAATTCCAAAGAACAAAATAAAGAATAACATCATTGAAATAAGTAGTACCGGTATACTCACTCTTTTTCCCTCTCCTTCGCACGTGCCGTAAATACGTGATAAGCTGTATAACCAAATGATTCTCCTGGATTTAATGTTTTGTCCACTTCAAGATGTAGTTCTGATCTTCCTTCTAACAAATATTTAATAAGTACAGACGTATTCGGATCGTCCGCAATCTTATCTGGATGTAAGAACGCCACTTCAGACAATTCTTTCTCCTGTACAATAATATTTTCTCCTTCAGGCTCCAAAAGGAAAATAATCATATTATCACTAATTTCATCACGAATAACACCCGATCGAACACCAATGATCCCCTTCACATGAGCGACAATGCCTGTCTCTTCTAACACTTCGCGTTTCACAGCTTCATCAACTGTCTCACCTTCATTTACAAAACCAGCCGGTAAAGACCATTTCCCTTTTAATCCACTGTATTTCTTCTTAACGAATAGCCACCTGCCATCTTTTGTAGCTACTAGACCGCTAACAGCTAGCCATACCTTCCCTCGTTTCTCCATGATGTAATAACCTCCTCCATCATAACGGACAGAATATTCTTTCTTTTTTATATATTATACTATATTTTTAATATGAAAAAAGCAGAAACAGCGCTTAGCCGTTTCTGCTTTTTCTACTATATATTAAAAGAACTTTAATTTACCTTTTTTAAGAACTAATAAAGGTCCACCTAATAAGAACAGGTAGCGGTTATCGATTACTTTCTTCATGAAGGAAGCTTTCCAACCTGTTAACTTTTTACCCATAACAACACCCATTGCATCGTCATGACCTAAAGAACATACAGATCCTTTATTATCGAATGCGAATTTTTTCATTTCGCCCTTGCCACGAACTAATACAGTTAAGTTGTGTGCAATGTTGTAACCTTGTTGAATTGCAATTTGTGCTGTTGGTGGGTATGGACGGTTAATTTCTTCGTTAATAATTAACGCGGCATCACCAACCATGAATACCTCTTCGTATCCTGGAGCGTGCATGTACTCATCAACTTTTACACGTCCGCGCATTGCTTCAAAGCCAGACTCTTCTACAATACCATTACCACGAACACCTGCAGCCCAAACTACTGTTTCAGACTTAATTAATTCCGTATCATCGCCATTTGCAACGATAATTCCTTCTTCAGTTGCTTCTTTAATTGCTGTACCGATGCGGAATTCTACGCCTTTTTTCTCAAGTTGTTTTACAGCGTATTCTACTAATGCTGGATCGAAACCTGGAAGTGCTGTTGGAGCCGCTTCTACACAAATGATACGTGCTTTTTCACGTGGTACATTGTACTGTTTGCAAAGTTCAGGAACACGGTTTGCAAGCTCACCTACGTACTCGATACCAGTAAATCCAGCACCACCAACAACGATTGTTACTAACTCATCGCGCTTCTCATCTGCATATTTAGCGAAACTAGCTTCCATATGCTCACGAATTTCACGAGTTGCATTAATGTTAGCGATTGAGAATGCATGCTCTTTTAATCCTGTAATTCCGAATGTTTCTGATTCGAAACCAAGACCGATTACTAAGTAGTCATACTCTAACTCGCCGTCTTTTAAGATAATACGTTTTTCAGCAGCTTTAATTTCTACTACTGTGTCTTGTACAAAGTTCACTTTATTTGTATCAATAACGTCTTGAATATCTAGACAGATTTTTTCATCTTGTAATGTACCAGCTGCGCTCTCGTGTAACCAAGTCGCTTGGTAGTGATAGCTGTTGTTGTTTACTAACGTAATTTCAGCTTCATTTACAGATAATGCTTTTTGCAGACGAACAGTCGTAATCATCCCGCCATAACCTGCACCTAAAACTACGATTTTTGGAGTCTTCACCAAATCACAACCCTTTTCTTTATATAATAGTAATGAGAAATAATACCAAGTACTAAAAACTCTATTTGTCAAGAATGTGGAATTTATCACATTCTATATCATAACAAAACGCAGTCAAAAAATCGTACGAATTTTGTCATAGAAATTTAACATAATACTTCCCTATATTAGTCGGTTTTATTCCAGAATTCAAGCATCTGGCGAATTATCAATATTTTAAAATAACATAGCGTTTTCAAGGGTTTTTCAGCCTTTTTTTCATGTATTTTCCTTTCTGTATATTTTATACAATAAAAAAGAACCTATGCGAAAACTTACACACAATTCAGTCGTTTTCAGAAGTATTATGAACTCAAATATGCTATCATTTATTTGAAAGTGTCATCATTTGCAGGATTTTCGTGTACATATGAACAATATATGAAATCAATATCAAAATTCCATCTATAGGGGGAATGAAAGTGGCAGAAAATCAAAAAGTTTACGACATAACAATTATTGGTGGTGGTCCAACGGGACTGTTCACAGCATTTTATGGCGGTATGAGACAAGCAAGTGTAAAAATCATTGAAAGCTTACCTCAACTTGGAGGACAATTATCCGCACTCTACCCTGAAAAATACATTTATGATGTGGCTGGATTTCCAAAAGTGCGTGCACAAGAATTAGTCGATAACTTAAAAGAGCAAATGAAGAAATTTGATCCAACCGTTTGCTTAGAAGAAGCGGTTGATACGCTTGAAAAACAAGCTGATGGTATATTTAAACTTGTTACGAATAAACAAACTCACTATTCTAAATCAGTCATCATTACTGCCGGCAATGGTGCTTTCCAACCACGCCGCTTAGAATTAGAAGGTACAGCAAAATACGAAAAGAAAAACTTACATTATTTCGTTGATGATATGAATAAATTTGCTGGCAAGCGCGTCGTAGTATTTGGCGGTGGCGACTCCGCAGTAGACTGGACGATGATGTTAGAACCGATTGCTGAAAAAGTTACAATCGTTCATCGCCGTGATAAATTCCGTGCACATGAACATAGCGTCGAAAACTTAATGAATTCTCGTGCAGAAGTAAGTACACCGTATGTTCCAGTTGAACTCATTGGTGATGACAAAATTGAACAAGTCGTTCTTCAGCACGTAAAAACTGAAGAAAAAGTTATCATCGATGTTGATGACGTAATTGTAAACTACGGCTTCGTTTCTTCTCTTGGTCCAATTAAAAACTGGGGCTTAGATATACAAAAAAATAGCATCCTTGTGAATTCAAAAATGGAAACGAATATTCCTGGCATTTACGCTGCTGGTGACATTTGTACATATGAAGGAAAAGTAAAACTTATCGCTTGTGGATTTGGCGAAGCACCGACAGCAGTAAACAATGCAAAAGCTTACTTCGATCCAAATGCAAAACTTCAACCGATGCATAGCTCAAGTATGTTTTAATATGCAAAAATAAAAGCTCCTTCCATAAGTGGAAGGAGCTTTCCTTTTATATACCACGAAAGCACACTGAGTTCCATAAACTATCGAACTCAGTGTGCTTTTCGTCTAAAAAAATTATTATTTTCTTCTTCTACCTAATACGAATAATACTCCGCCAACTAAGAATGAAATTCCCGCACCAACTGACATTATCCATGAATGTGCTGCCCCTGTTTTCGGTAATTCTTTTTCTACTTTTACTTGCGGTTCTTTAATTAACTTTTCAAGTTTTACTTCCGGTTTCTCCGGTTTCACTTCTGGCTCCTTCGGTTCTTTCGGTTCCTCCGGTTTCACTTCTGGTTCTTTTGGTTCTTTCGGATCCTCTGGTTTCACTTCTGGTTCCTTTGGTTCTTTCGGTTCCTCCGGTTTCACTTCTGGTTCCTTCGGTTCTTTCGGATCTTCCGGTTTCACTTCTGGTTCTTTTGGTTCTTTCGGATCCTCTGGTTTCACTTCTGGTTCTTTTGGTTCTTTCGGATCCTCTGGTTTCACTTCTGGTTCCTTTGGTTCTTTCGGTTCCTCCGGTTTCACTTCTGGTTCCTTCGGTTCTTTCGGCTCTTCCGGTTCTTCCGGCTTCACTTCTGGTTCTTTCGGATCTTCCGGTTTCACTTCTGGTTCTTTCGGTTCTTCTGGTATCTTAAAATCTTCTTTTGTTTTCGGTAAAATTGTAACTGTAGGCTCAAGTGGTGGATTTATTCTATCGTCCACTATCGCTCTATTTGTTATCCCTTTACTTGGTGCTGCTTTTACCTTCGCTTTAAAAATAATACTACGTTCTTTTGTATCTGTAATTTCTAGATACTTCGCTATTACTTTTCCAAACTCCATTTTTAACTCTACTGGATTTGGCTCCGCCCCTTCAAATCTAATGCTATCTTGCACGTACTCTAAACCGGCTGGAATTTCATCTTCTACCTTTACCTCTGCTAGTTTACCGTTTTCTACCGTATTTTTGAAACTAATTCGGTATTCTACTTCTTCTCCTAGCTTCGGTTCTTTATTATTTACTATCTTCGTCGCTTTTAACTTACCATCTTTATATTCTGGCTTTATTGTCGCTGTCGGTTCTATAACTGGATGATTTGGATCATCTACATGAATGATCGCTTTATTTGTTATTTTCTCTCCAACTTTTACTAATTCTTTTACCTTTACTTTAAAGATGATACTTCTTTCTTTCGTATTCGTAATTTCTGGATACTTCACTGTTACTTTTCCATTCTCGACTTTAAGTTCTGTTGGTAAAGGCTTATCACCTACGGCCTCCAGACTTTCTTTCACATACTCTAAACCAGACGGAATTTCATCTTCAATCTTTACATCAACTAACTTCCCGCCATCTACTGTGCCGTTAAAAATAATTCGATATTCAATTTCTTCCCCTAGCTTTGGTTCATGGTTACTTACTTCTTTCCTTGCCTCTAGTTTCCCATCTTTATATTGAGGTGTAATTGGTATAAGTGACTCAACTGGTGGATTTGTCGGATTATTATCATCCACAACCGCCTTGTTTATAATTTCTTTTCCTACTTGTACCGTTTCTTGTACTTTCACTTTAAAGATGATACTTCTTTTTTTCGTATCCGTAATTTCTGGATACTTTGCTGTTACTTTTCCATTCTCAACTTTAAGTTCTACTGGATTTGGTTCCGGCCCATCAGACTTTATACTATCCTGTACGTATTCTAAACCGGCTGGAATTTTATCTTCTACTTTTACCTCAGTTAGTTTTCCGTTTTCTACCGTATTATTAAAAATAATTCGATATTCGATTTCCTCGCCTAACTTCGGTTCATGATTACTTACTTCTTTTCTTGCCTCAATTTTTCCATCTTTATATTGTGGTGTAATCGGTACATAAGGCTCTTCTGGTAGATCCTTTGTATCATCTACAATTGCCTTATTTACGATTTCTTCTCCCACTTTGACGCTTTCTTTTACCTTCGCTTTAAAGACAATACTTCTTTCCTCTGTATCTGTAATTTCTGGATACTTTGCCATTACTTTATTATTTTTCACCTGTAGCTCTACTGGTTTCGGTTTAGAACCTTCTGCTGTGATGCTTCCTTCTACATACTCTAAACCATTTGGTAATGTATCCTTTATATTTACCTCTGCTAGTTTTCCGTTTTCTACCGTGTTTTTAAAACTAATCCGGTATTCTACTTCTTCTCCTAGTTTCGGTTTATGATTATTTGCTACTTTCTGCGCAATAATTTTACCATCTTTATATTGCGGAGTAATTTCCACATGAGGCTCTACTGGCTCATTTTTTGTATCTACTACAATCGCTTTATTAACAATCTCCTTGCCTATTTCTGCCTCTTCTTTTACTTTCACTTTAAAGATAATACTTCTTTCTTTTGTATCCGCAATTTCTAGATACTTTGCCATTACCTTGCCGTTTTCAAATTTTAATTCTACCGGACTAGGCTTAAATCCTTCTGCTTGTAAACTGTTCTCTACAAACTCTAATCCAGCTGGAATTTCATCTTCTACTTTAACCTCTACTAGTTTTCCGTTTTCTACCGTGTTTTTAAAACTAATTCGGTATTCTACTTCTTCTCCTAATTTCGGTTTTTTATTGTTTACAAATTTCTCTGCTTTAAGCTTACCGTCTTTATATTCTGGCGTAATTGTTACTTCTGAAGTTGTTGGATCTTTTGTATCATCAACAACTACTTTATTGACAATGCCTTCACCAACTTTAAATTCTTCTTTTACTTTCGCTTTAAAGACGATACTTCTTTCTTCTATATCCGTAATTTCTGGATATTTTGCGATTACTTTGCCATCTTTCACTTTCAGTTCTACCGGATTCGGCTTAGATCCTTCTGCTCGTAAACTATCTTTCACATACTCTAATCCATTTGGTAAATCGTCTTCTATTTTTACCTCTGCTAGCTTTCCGTTTTCTACCGTGTTTTTAAAACTAATTCGGTATTCTACTTCTTCTCCTAACTTCGGCGTTTCATTATTTACCGTTTTCTTCGCTTCTACTTTTCCATCTTTATGCTGTGGAGTAATTTCTGCCGTCGGTGTTTCTGGCTCATTTTTCGTATCATCAATAATTGCTTTATTGACGATTTTTTTACCGACTTTCACTTCATCTTTTACTTTCACTTTAAAAGTGATACTTCTTTCTTCTGTATCCGTAATCTCTGGATACTTCGCCATTACCTTACCATTTTCCACTTTCAATTCCACTGGATCCGGCTTAGAACCTTCTGCTTTCACACTGTTTTCTACGTACTCTAAACCTTCGGGTAAAGTATCTTCTATTTTCACCTCTGCTAGTTTTCCGTCTTCTACCGTGTTTTTAAAACTAATTCGGTATTCTACTTCTTCTCCTAACTTCGGCGTTTCATTATTTACCGTCTTCTTCGCTTTCACTTTTCCGTCTTTATGTTGCGGAATAATTTCTGCTGTCGGTGTTTCTGGCGGATATTTCGTATCGCTCACAATCGCTTCATTAACAATCGAATCGCTCACTTTACCTTTTACTTTCACTTTAAAGGTAATACTTCTCTCTTTTGTATCTATAATCTCAGGATACTTCGCCATTACCTTACCGTTTTCAAATTTCAATTCCACTGGAACTGGCTTAGAACCTTCTGCTTTTAAACTATCTTTCACATACTCTAATCCATTTGGTAAATCATCTTCTATTATTACCTCTGTTAACTTTCCATGTTCTACCGTATTTTTAAAGCTAATTCGGTATTCCACTTCTTCTCCTAACTTCGGCGTTTCATTATTTACCATCTTTTTCGCTTCAAGTTTTCCATCTTTATACTGAGGAATAATTTCCGCTGTCGGATTAACTGGCTTGTTTTGTGAATCATCAATAGTTGCTTTATTAATGATTTTTTTACCAACTGTTACTTCTTCTTTTACTTTCACTTTAAAAACGATACTTCTTTCTTCTGTATCCATAATTTCTGGATATTTTGCCATTACCTTACCGTTTTCAAATTTCAGCTCTACTAAATCTGTTCCGGCACCTTCTGCTTTCAAACTATTTTCTACATACTCTAAACCTTCTGGTAAAGTATCCTCTATTGTCACGTCTGTTAGCTTTCCGTTCTTTACCGTATTTTTCATACTAATTCGGTATTCTACTTCTTCTCCTAACTTCGGTGTTTCATTATTTACGATTTTCTTCGCTTTAATTTTTCCATCTTTGTGTAATGGTGTAATTTTCGCTTCTGGTTCTTTCGGATGCTTCATATCATCAACAATTGCCTTATTGATGATTTCCTTACCTACTTCCGCTTCTTCCTTCACCTTTACCTTAAAGACAATACTTCTTTCTTTCATATCCGTAATATTGTCGTATTCAGCAATGACTTTTCCATCTTTCACACTTAACTTTAATGGAGCTGGTTTATCACCTTCAGCCTTTTCACTGCCTTTTACATACTCTAAACCGTTAGGAATTGTATCCTCTATCGTTACCTTTTCTAGTTTTCCGTTTTCTACCGTATTTTGAAAGCTAATTCGGTATTCTATTTCTTCTCCTAGTTTTGGTGATGGATTATCTACTGTCTTCTTCGAATCAATTATTCCATCCTTATATTGCGGAGTAATTCTTTCCTCCGGCTCAATCGGTGGATTTTTCGTATCATCAACAATTGCTTTATTGACAATCTCTTTATCTACTTTTGCTTCTTCCTTCACCTTTACTTTAAAGACGATACTTCTTTCTTTCATATCCATAATATCGATATACTTAGCTTTGACTATTCCATTTTCAACAGCTAATTCTACTGGTCCAGGTGCTTCTCCTTCGGCCTTGATACTATTTTCTACATATTCAAGACCTTTTGGAATTGTATCTTCCACTCGCACCTCTTCTAGTTTTCCGTTCTCAACCGTATTATGAAAACTAATGCGGTACTCGATTTCTTCTCCTAACTTCGGTTTCTTATTATTAACTACCTTTGTAGCAGCAACTTCACCTTTTTTACTTTGCGGTGTAATAACAACCTTCGATTCAACAGGCTCATTTTTCGGATCTTTTGCAATTGCTTTATTTACAATTGCCTCCCCTACTTTTGCCGAATCTTTTACTTTCACTTTAAAGACAATACTTCTTTTTTCTGTATCCGTAATTTCTGGATACTTTGCCATTACTTTGCCGTCTTCCACTTTTAGTTCTACTGGCTCTGGTTTTATACCTTCAGCTTTCAAACTATCTTTCACGTATTCAAGACTACTTGGTAATTCGTCTTCAATTGTCAATACATCTAGACGTCCATCTTTTGTCTTATTTTTAAATGTAATACGATACTCTACCTCGTCACTTAGCTTCGGTGTTTTATTAGAAGCTATTTTTCTTGCCTCTATTTCTCCCGGAACTTCTTTCGGAAGCGTAACCGTAACATTTGCATCATCTGTAGTTTCATAATTTACCTCGGTACTATCTTTTCCCTTTACAGCAACGATATTTTTTATTGTTGTATCTGATTGTACAGAAGCTTTCACTTTTACTTTAAATGTAATAATGGCACTTTCACCAGGTTTTAAAACACCGCCGTCTTTAGCATCTGCCCCTTCACCAATACGGAAATCAATTTGATTATTTACAAACTCTGCTTCATCATCGCTTGCATTATCTGTTTTATTTCCTTTATTACTTCCAGAAATATATTGTATAGATTCCGGAACATACTCTAAACGATCATCTAATTTATCAAAACCTTTTACATTAGATACAGGTGCTTGATTATTTTTCGTATCATTTTTCACTTCAATTTGATACGTAAACTCTTCACCGGATTTAATTTCCTTAACTTCTTTACCAGCACCATCTAACGCCTTTTTATCAACTTGTAAGTTTGGAGCATTATGTTCTGTTACGAATGTAGCATTGTTTAATACGTAAATATCACCAGTACCACCATTTGCTCTAAAACGCATTTTTGCTTCTTTTAAATCATTTTTTACTTGAGTGGGCCCTTCAAAGTGATATGTATGAATGTCAGTACTGAATGAATTTGTCCAATTCGGGTTATATCCTGGATATTTTTTTGTAACAAACTCGTTAGTACCGTCTACTTGTACTTCTGTCATAGACGAATCATTCGCATCATTATCTTTACCGTTAATATTCTTTATCTTTATATATCCAGCACCAAAATCATATTCTCCATAATCATATGCATATCCATCTTTCTCAGCTGGATCACCTTGCGATGAAAAATAACTAAATTTCGCCTTAAAAGCACCTTCTTTTGGTGTGTTTATTTTATTAACGCTAATATCTGTCCAGGCTGTACTTTTTTGAGAGACTAACCCTTCCCAAATCTTCATGTCTTTTACTGTTTCTTTATAGTTTTCATAAACTAATATAAGATTCCAGTTACCCCAGTAATAGCCGCCACCTGTTACATCTTTAATTTGTGGCACATTCGCAACTGTCAACGTTTGAGAAATACCTTGCTGTGCAATTACATTTGTTACATCTGCATACGCAACATATCCTGCGCCACTACCTGAGTAATTAGAAATATAAGGTAGGTAATCCGCTTTTCGTATGCTATCAGCACTTACCTCTGCATATTCTTTATTTCCCATTTTCATTTTGACTGGTTGTCGTACATCATTATCACTAACTCTTTGATTAACATTTGTACTAGTTACAGTTCCCATTGCAGCTGTCCAAAACAAATACGCCTTTTTCACTTTACTTCCGGCAGGGATGTTAGGAAATGCACCTGTTGACGAATTAAAAGTACTATCCTCGTTATCAACGTCCACAGTCATTTTATTCGTTTTATAACCCATACTTTGTCTTCCATAATGATCCGTAGTCAAACCAAGCGTCACATTACCAGTCTGTACTAAATTACCAGAAGCAATTGTAGAATACAGTGGATCTCCAAACCCTTGTTTATCTCCTGTTTGGATTTGAACCTTCGAAGCATTTTCTGATGCAGCTTGTACTTCTGCATCACTCTGCTTTACTGCTAAAGGTGATTGCTTTTTCTCTTTTTCTAGTTGCTTCTCAGCTTCAGGTTGTTTTATCTTCTCTATTTCTGTTTTTCGTGCAAGTTTATTTTTATCCTCTGCAGATACTTTTGCATCCACTTCTTTAACTTTCGAATCAGTTGTTGATCCGATAGCTTTCTTACTACTGTCAGCCTCATCATCGGTATTAGCTTCTAAATTCTCTCCAGAAGGAAGCCCTTCAACATCTACAGACATGTTTCCTATTTGTAGTTGATCCTTTTGCACACTAATTTTTTGCTTATACTCTTTATTAAAATGTTGTGCACGACGAGCTTTTATTAACACAGTCATTTTTTCATGTGATTTTAAATCTTTAATTTTAAGATTAGAAGAAAGAATCTTTCCTCCCTTATCTTTTTCCTCTACATAGAAATCCGCTACCTTATTTTCAGGTAACTTCTCTCCGTTTACTTTCACAGATTGCGAAGGGAACGTAATTTCATTTTCATTATTTTGTTTAAGCACCAATTCTTGAATTGGTGTAGCTCCCGTATTTTCAATCGTATATTGAAATACGTGCTCCCTCTCCGCTACTTCTCCCTTATATATTTCAGCATTTACTTGCTCTGCCTTAATTTTCACATCATTTCCTTGTAACTCATCCCAGCTTTTTTTATTTATCTCTGTAGCAAAAGCACTGGGTGAAGGCAATATGATGGATAGGAGAAGTGTGATCATCGTTACGACATTAAAACACTTCAATACTTGCTTCATATTTTCTACCTTTCTCCTTTCTATATACTTGCTATCCGTCTACTTAATTTCGTAGCCGTATACATAGCAATATATATCCACTCGCAACAATCCGACCTACGAAAATGTATCGTTGAAATCCCAATGTCAACAATATAAATCTCATAGAATATTACTATTTTAATTTATCAAAAATAGCATATATACCAGACACTTATATAAACCTATAAAAACACCTGATAATATAGGTCTATATAACAGTTTAAGGATACATAAAAAGCTTAACATATCTCTTAATCTATTCATACATACAATAGAAATTCTACCATTTTTAGTCATTTCTGTTTGTTATTTATGATTAAAATTTTCAAAAAACAATAACCGTTACATGTAAAAATATGTTATATTATTAAAGAACATACGTTCTTATTTTAAAGGAGGAATTTGTAATGATAAACGAACCCATTATCGTAAAAAAAGAAGCTTTCCAAGCAATCGGCGTTTCGGTTACGACGACTAATGAAAAAGAAGCATCTACTGAAGGAAAAATTCCCGAGCTCTGGAACCGATACTTTCAAGAACAAATGATGCATCACATCCCAAATCAACAAACGAAAGAAACACTCGCTTTCTACTCCAACTACGAATCAGATGAAACTGGTACATATACATTTACAATCGGTATGCCCGTTTCTTCACTAAAAGAAGTTCCTGAAAATATGACAACTTTAACAATACCCGCCGCTACGTATGCGGTATTTACAACGAGAAAGGGACCAGTTGCTGAAGTCGTTTGCGAAGCTTGGGAATATATTTGGAAATGGTCGAAAGAAAATAAACGTGCTTTTACAACAGACTTTGAGCTTTATGATGAAAAAGCAACAGATCCAACCAACGTACAATTGGATATTTATATTGCATTAGCCTGAACGACAAAAAAGAAGATACCATTTGTATCTTCTTTTTTGTCGTTTAATATTCATTAATCACATTAGCCTGAACTACAAAAAAGAAGATACCATTTGGTATCTTCTTTTTTGTCGTTAAATAGCCACTGTGCAAATTCATTATTATTGTCTACAATGAGAAAGTGCAGTATAGAAATATTAGAAACTGTATAAAGTGAAACTATAATCAGCGAGGGACATCTCTCATTGAGTATTAGCCCTCACCAATCGGGCGTTTACTGTTTTTTTAGTTTAAATTTGTCACATAGAAAGGAAGCAATATGGAGGAACTACAACAAAATAAAACTGCTTTAGAAGGAAGCGGAAAACCGTTATTAAAAAATACGAATTTCCTTTTTCTTTGGGCAGCTACTCTTTTTTCAAGCTTTGCTTTAGCCTTTTTTACTTTTTCACAAACGTGGTACATAGCAAAAACATTAAACCTTGAAGCTTCACTCGGTGTTGTTTTCGTAGCTCTTAGTGTTCCAAGGCTTATTTTTATGATTATCGGCGGCGCTGTAGCTGATAAATTCCCGAAAAAAAACATTATGTTTTACTCCAATATTATTCGAGCGATTCTTGTTGCAACCATTCTCACATGGTTTATCGTTGGTGATGTAACACTATATACATTTGCTTTATTCGCTTTATTCTTTGGACTTGCCGATGCTTTCTTCTGGTCAGCAGATGGATCTATCTTACCGGAATTGGTAGAAAAAAGCCGGTTAACACAAGCGAATTCACTTACACAAATGACGAACCAAGCATC
This sequence comes from Bacillus sp. AY2-1, assembly GCF_008368965.1. Taxonomy (NCBI): domain Bacteria; kingdom Bacillati; phylum Bacillota; class Bacilli; order Caryophanales; family Bacillaceae; genus Bacillus; species Bacillus sp. AY2-1. The sequence goes on from NZ_QPEL01000028.1 coordinate 38,581, forward strand.
GGTCATCTTAGGCCCTGTACTTGGCGGAATTCTTATCAAATTCACAAACTACGAGACAATATTTTCTATTACAATTTTATTACTGATTGTCGCGGCCATACTCGTTCAAAAAATACAATTTACGATGCCAGAACTAAAAGATACGGATAAAGGTATGTTCACTTCCATTAAAGAAGGAATCTTATATGTAAAGGAATCACCATTCCTTTCAACTTTCCTTATTTGTAGCGCCTTTTTAAACTTATTTTTGATCGGCCCGATGCAAGTTGGTTTCCCGCTTTTTGTTAAAAACGTGCTGCATGGTGATTCACTCCAGTTTAGTTACTTAGAAGCATCTGTAGGCGGCGGAATGGCAATCGGTGCTGTCATTGTCGGTTTAAGAAATATTAATCGTAGGCGCGGTCTTTTTTGTATTATCATGATGCTATTGTCTGGTGTATTCTTCTTAGCCATCAACTTTAGCACCGTACTTTGGCAAGCACTATTAGCCGGCATGTTTTATGGTATTACAATTGCAATGGCTATCGTTCCGCTTATGGCGATGATTCAATCGACAGTAAAAGAGGAAATGATGGGACGCGTAATGAGCTTACTTATGCTATCATCAATGGGCTTTATCCCGCTCTCTTATGCATTCACATCAATCGCACTTGCACTGGGAATTCCAATCGTAACCGTTATGAAAAGCGGTGCAATTGCTGTTATCGTCTTCGTACTATTTGTAGCGATTCGTGTTCCAGTTGTAAGAAAGTTCGACTAGCTACTTGGAGTCATGTATTATACGCATGGCTCCTTTTTAAATGGATCAAATAACGCTATCCCCTTACTTCTTCTCAGCGCTGCTCCCCATTCTAATCCAACCTCTAAAAATAAATCTTGCACTGTACTATATAAAAGTGCCTTCACATTTTTACGGATTTCCCCGTATTTATAAGCTCTCACGACACTCTTCACTCGCCAAATGAAATTTCCATACACTTCTTCATCAGCTAATATTTGCTCTAGTAAAACACCTTGCTCTAGCAATCCGCTCTTTTTATATGCAAGTTCTACCTTACTCCAAAATATATTAATCTTCTTCGGATTACTCGTCATCGGCAGAAGTGCGTATATAAAAGGCTTCGGTATATCATGACGGCAATACGTCTCATCAAGCTCGTACGTTATTTTTCTTTTCTCTTTTATTTGTGGAATGTTTTTAGAAAGAATTGTTTCCCTCTCGTTTTTTTGCTCCTTTCCGCTACAGCCAGCTGCATAATCCTCACTTTTACAAGCGGACATTTTCATACGGTCATCCATGCGGTCAATTGCAGATATAAGAAAAATATATAAATTCGCACTATACCCGCCGCGCTTATGTCTTTCTTTTGTTGCAACACGCTTTATAATTCCTAGTCCCTCTAACTTTGCAATTGAACGGCGTACTGTACGAATACTCTTTCCAACATTCTTCGCAATCGTCTCCATTAACGGACAGGCGACTCCTACTGTTTTTTGTTTCTCATTCACCGCATACTTTCCTAAAAAATGAATAATGATAGAATCAGTTTTATTCAATTGAAATCGGTAGCACTTCAAAACTTGTTTTTGATATGTATTAAACTCTTCTTTACTTCGAAATTCACTATATGGTTTCATTAAATTATATAAGCTTCCCATTTATATCACCTCATTTATAAGTAAGAGGCAGGAAGAGAATTTGGCGTGGAATTTAATATTTTTTTAATGGAGATGAAAATATGATCGTAATTAGCGCTTGTTTAGGTGGTATCGCTTGTCGATATGACGGAAATGACAATCTCGTTTCAAAAATAGAGGAGCTTCTGCAAAAAGAAGATACCGTCCTCATTTGTCCTGAAGTATTAGGGGGACTACCAACGCCTCGTCCTTCCGCTGAAATTATTGGCGGGAATGGCGACGACGTTTTGGACGGAAAAGCGAAAGTGATGACAAAAGATGGTGAAGATGTCACAGAAGCTTTCGTAAATGGCGCTTATAAAGCATTAGAACAAATTAAAAATTTACAACCAGAATATATTATTTTAAAGGAACGTAGTCCATCTTGTGGTAGTTCTACGATTTATACTGGAGAATTTAACGGTAATAAGCAAACTGGTTACGGGGTAACTACTGCTTTATTTAAAAGATACGGATTTAAAGTCATTTCAGAAGAAGAATTTGAAAGCAAAAAAAGGAATTGACCCTGTTCGTCAATTCCTTTTCTATCTGTCTTATTTCACGCCTAATTTTTCTTTCACTTTCGCTGGAAGCTCGTCTTTCTTCACTTCTTCCCAAGCTGTTACACCTTTTTTATCTGAGTTGTATACGCGTAGGAATGCTTCTTTACGAAGGTTTTTTTGTGCTGTGAATTCTAATTCTTTCTCTTTACCGTCTTTATCAAAGCCAGTCAGCTTATATTCATAATCTTTAAATTTCTGCCCATCACTAGCTTTACTATCAAATTCTTTTCCATCTACTGTAATTTGAACATAATACTCATCTTTACCCATACGGTTTAAATCACAACCAACTAACAGACTTGCAAATACAACTAAAATACTAAATAGTGCAATGTATCTTTTCATTTCCTTCACCTCATATGTTTTTCTTATATTCTTATCTTAAAGCGCAGAGCTTAAAGAAGAAATTCAAAAACATGACATGAACATTACACTTTTGTAAGATAATAATTATTTCTTCACTTTAGAAATCGTCATTCCATCACCAATTGGAACGAGTACAGATTCTAAATGCAAGTCGTTTTCTATTATTTCATTAAACTTCTTCATAACTTCTGTATAACGTTTTTGTTTCGCACACTCATCACCTACACTACCGCCAATAACGTCTTTCACGCCAATTTCGCCACTTATCACGTAATTTCCTTATACCGTTTATTACGCCTTCTATTATGCCCTCAATTATAATCTCTATTACAAGATATCTCACTATACTAATAATAGGTTTAATTACGTATCTCCCTATGAATTCAAGAATATCCTCCATCATATTTTCCTCCTTCTTTCAAAAGGAAGCTGCTACTACGCGTCCTCTTACGTTCAGTTACAACCGCTGTCCTACTGCGATATATACCAACAAGAATAATACGACAACAACATCCACAATAACGCTATTGAATTTGGAAGAAACTTCGGTAAATACTGATACTATAGTTAACATGGCTAATAAAAACACTTTCCATCTATATTCGGTTATGCTCCCAAAAACTTTATAAAATCAACGAAAACTTTACTACAACTCTTCCCGTAACTAATTTATTATCGTGGTAAACCGTCTTCCACTACATCCGTAACAGTTCCATTCGGTTCAAAGATTACACGTAATGATCCTTCTCCACCATAACCAGTATAGTCATATACTGAATAAGATTTATATTTCTCAATCACATGTGGCTGTCCAATTGCAGCTTTTACCTGATTCGCAGGCATACCTTTTTTGATTTTCAAATAGTGATTGTAACTTACTGCTGCCGAATTGTTATTTACATCTTTATACCACGGTACACGATCGTTTTTTTCTTCATATTCCTTTACAGGCTCTTCAATACGTTTCGTAGATACCCGATTCTCTTTACCTTTCTCTGTATCTTTCTCTGTATCTTTCTCTGTATCTTTCTCTGTATCCTTTATAGCAGTACGTTCAATATTCACAACGTAACCATATGTATTTAATTCAACCATAATTTCATATGTACCATCCGTATCTTTTTCAGTATAAAATACGCGTTTTTCATTGTTATTATAATGTTTTATGTTCTCACCACCGTAGTCAATCGTATTAAGAATATCCGTATACATCATACCTTCCTCAATCTTTTTAGATTCATCATGAGAAATGTAACGCTTCTGTGATGATGGAGCGTCCTCATTTTTAATACTTTCACGTTTACTCGTAGTCATAGGTGTTTTCTTCTGTTCTTTTAGTACGTCACCTTCCGCCTTCGCTGGTTGCTTTACTCCTACTTTTGTTAATACGTCTGTATCGCTAGAACAAGCTCCCAAAATCGATACTGTAGTCAACGCCATCCCTACTATAAGTACTCTCTTAAATGACTTCACTCTAATCCCCCCGGTATTTTTTAATATTTAGTAATCAACGTATTTTAATTAATACGGAACTATTCAGTTCTATACAATTTGCTATAGCCTTCTCCCTCATGCACCTTTTTTATATAAAGTGAAACTTTAATCAGCCCTCACCAATCATCTTCGTTACAAATATTAACATTAAATATAACTAATAAATAGTATATTTCTGCTATTCATTTACATTTCTGTTGCATAATCTTGTCTTAAACGAACAATATGAAAGTCGAATTCACAATAATTATCATATATTCTATATATAATAACATTCAAATTAAATTCTAAAGTAACTTTACATGCATTTTCTGTTTTAACGCCAAAAGAAAAGACCTTTCTAACGATTTTATTCTATCGCTAAAAAGGTCTTTCCTATTTTGGCTAAAAACTTAGCACTCTTCTGGCTTACCAGCATTCGTCGCTGTACGGAAAAATGATCCAAATCTGCATGATGCGATTGCGTTTAGATAATCAATCGTGAATTATGCGTTCAATTTAAAGCAGGTTAAAAAATAATAACTCCTTATTCAATTAACATATGCATTAGTTTAACAACCTAATGCTGCTGTACCAACTGATAGTTTAGTTTTCAATATGTGAAAAGGGATTTCTAAATGATGAATTGAATATATATTTATTGTTTACTCGTTTTTGAGAGGTTCCTTTATGGGAGATAAGCTTTACTATATTCCTGTACTTCGCACAGTTCTATAATAACTAATAGTGATGCTGTGACGTGATTTTCTATTAGTGAGATAAAGTATTTTTCAATTCATTTATTATAAATTGCAACTCTCGTCCTCAAGAATTATTTCTTTTGGGTGAAAGTTTTTTTATGATATAAGTTTCATTCTGTCATAATTTAAAGGTTTCGAGAGGAGAAATAATATGAATCCTATTTTATTAGATGTTCCGTTACAAATAGAAACAGACAGACTCATTCTTCGAGCACCACTTCAAGCAGGTGAAGGGAATGTAGTACAACAAGCTATTAAAGATTCAATTCGTGAATTAAAGCCATGGTTGTCTTTATTCCAGTCCATTCCTACTGTTGAAGAAACGGAAATTCTCCTGAGAAATGCGCATATAGATTTTTTGAAAAGAGAAAGCTTTCGCTATCTTATCTACCATAAGGAGACGAATGATTTTGTTGGAACGGCTAGCCTTCATCGAATTAATTGGAAGGTTTCTAAATGCGAAATTGGATATTGGATTAACACGCAATTTAGTGGCAGTGGATATATGACAGAAACAGTAAGTGTGTTAACAAACCTTGGATTTCAGTTATTCAAATTTAGAAGGAGTGAAATCCAATGTGAATCTAATAACACGAAAAGTCGTGCGATTCCTGAAAAACTAGGCTTTGAACTTGAAGGGATATTGCGTAATGAAGATTTTTCAGCTGGCGGTAAATAACTAGCTGATACATGCATCTATGCAAAGATAAAGTGAAACTTTAATTAGCCCGTACCAATCAGGATTTTACGGCAAAAGAAAAGACCTCCTTAACGATTTTATTTCATCGCTAAAAAGGTCTTTCTCTATTTCTGCTAAAAACTTAGCACTCTTCCGGCTTACCAGCATTCGTCGCTGTACGGAAAGATGATCCACATCCACATGATGCGATTGCGTTTGGATTGTCGATTGTGAATCCGCCGCCAAGCATCGATTGTTTATAATCAATTTTTACTCCTTTAACAATTGGAGCACTTTCTGTATCGATAACAAATTCAACACCGAAAAACTCAAGAACTGTGTCGTCTTCTTTTGGTTCTACTTCAAATCCTAAGCCGTAAGAAAGGCCAGTACATCCGCCGCCGTGTACAGCAAGGCGCACGTACTTCTCTCCATCTTCAGCATCTTTTAACATATCTTTAATTTGAAAAGCTGCTTGTTCTGTTACTTCAATCATGAAATACACCATCCTTTCTGTTCTCATTCTATTATACATCTTTACGCTTCTATCTTGTACTCATACACTCCGCGGCAAATTACTTCCGCAGGCCCTTTCATCAACACGTTTCCTTCTTCAGTCCACGCAATCATTAAATCGCCGCCAGCTAAATGGACTGTAATTTCCTTACCACGTTCCATCTTTCCATTTAAAATAGCAGCGACAACTGCAGCGCACGCTCCTGTTCCGCAAGCTTGCGTTACACCAGATCCACGTTCCCAAACGCGGAAATTCATCTCTGCATCATTCAAAATCTCGATGAATTCAACATTTACTCGCTCTGGGAACATTTCATGTGTCTCCAGGACTGGACCAAGTGTTGTAAGAGGTGCTTGCTCTACATCATCAACAAAAATAACCGCATGCGGATTCCCCATTGAAACAGCTGTAAATGCATAGCGATGATTATTGTATAAGAAGTTTTCACGAATAAATGGTGTTTCACCTTCACCAAGCATCGGTATTTCTGCACGTGTTAAACGCGGTGCTCCCATATCGATTTTCGCTAATGTAACTTTCCCTTCTTCTACCGTTACTTCCGCTGTTACAATACCAGCTAACGTTTCAATTGTGAAAACTGTTTCTTCTACTAGTTTATGCTCATACGCATATTTCGCTACGCATCGTAAACCGTTACCACAACTCTTTCCTTCTGAACCATCATTATTAAACATGCGCATTTTCACCGGAGCTACGTCAGATGGACAAATTAAAATCATCCCATCTGCTCCAATACCAGTATTAATATTTGAAACCTTTTCCGCCACAAGAACTAAATCTTCTTCAGGAATTTGTTCTTCAAACATATTTACATATATATAACTATTGCCAAGACCATGCATTTTTGTAAAAGAAAATTGGCTCATTTATATTCACTCCAAAAATAATTTGTTATTTTAAGTATAGAATGCATGCTTTTAGAACACAATATGAATGTCCCCCGTTTCTCATATTTGACAACGTTTGGCGATGAGCCACTCTTACACACATTGTGTAAGAAAAAAGCCCTTCTAAAAAGGGCCTTTTTTTATTTATCTATAGTATTAAACTACCCTACGAAATAACATTTTATCTAATGAAAAAGGTGCTGCTGATTGCAACACCTTAAAACATTGGATTTTCATCCAAATAATCATATACATTATTTACCAGTTCTTCTACTGTAGCACCTTGTACAACTTCACCATTTACAAGTGCAAACGGTCCTTCAAAACAAATGCCACAATATCCTAAACAACCATACTCCATTACATCTAAATTCGGATCTTTTTCTAATTTCTCTAAAGCTGCTTGTGAACCACTTGCAAGGTTACCTACACAAAATTCAATTAATGGTTTAATCAAAATTCTCCCCCCTGTACTACAAAACAAATTACCTTCTGACTTCATCTATAAGAAGAAAACTAAGCTGTCTCTTGTTGTTTTCGTTATACATCCTAAACTATTTAGTTACTTCACTATTTCACTTCAAAGTAGATGGTTTTATTTTATATAACATGCTACTTGCAATAAAATAGTAACTAAAAAGGCAAAACAATTTACTTTACTTTTCTTCTTATTGTACAACAGAGTATTCATTCATGCATTGTTATTTGTTCACAAATTCGATATAATTTGATTGAGTAAAGTCAAAATATTTTATTAATATAAAATTTTATGATTAGGGGATATTTCAACAGAAAAGGGGTAATCCATCATGAAACACCTCGTAATACTAGGTGGCGGCTACGGTGGAATGAGAATTCTACAAAGGCTACTTCCAAGCAACCAACTTCCAGATGATGTACAAGTGACATTAATCGACAAAGTACCATATCATTGCTTCAAAACTGAATATTATGCATTAGTTGCGGGTACTATTTCAGAAACACATATTCGTATACCGTTTCCCGAGCACCCACGACTCAATATTCAATACGGCACAATAACAAATATTGATCTCGAAGAAAAAGCTGTTCATCTCGATGGCGGCGAAGCGATCCAATATGATGATTTAATTATCGGTCTTGGCTGTGAGGATAAATATCATAACGTTCCTGGGGCGAAAGAATATACACATAGCCTACAATCGATTGAACAAACACGTAAGACATATGAACAATTAAATAGTCTAGAACCAAATGCAACAGTAGCTGTCGTTGGCGCTGGCTTAAGTGGTGTGGAAGTTGCCAGTGAACTTCGCGAAAGTCGTTCTGATTTAAAAATCTATTTATTTGATCGAAAAGATAGAATTTTATTCCCGTATCCAGAGAAATTAAGTAGATACGTAGAAGAATGGTTCGTAAAACATAAAGTTACTATTATAAGAAACTCTAACATTACAAAAGTGGAACCAAATATTGTGTATAACCACGATGAACCACTTGAATGTGATGCAATCGTCTGGACAGCTGGTATTCAAGCAAATGAAGTTGTTCGAAACCTTCCAGTTGAACAAGATGGTAGCGGACGGGTTGTCTTAACTAAATATCATAATATTCCAAATAACGAGCACGTGTATGTTGTAGGAGATTGCGCAGCACTTCCACACGCTCCATCTGCCCAACTTGCTGAAGGTCAAGGAGAGCAAATTGTCCAAATATTATTAAAACGTTGGAACAATGAACCACTTCCTGACGAACTACCTGTAATCAAATTAAAAGGTGTTCTCGGCTCTCTTGGTAAGAAGCATGGCTTCGGTTTACTTGCAAACCAACCATTAATGGGACGTGTACCAAGATTATTAAAATCCGGTCTACTTTGGATGTACAAATATCATAAGGGTTAATATCTTACAGGCTGTCTACTATGTAGACAGCCTCTTTGCATCAGTTTTTAAAAATTATCAGACACATCTTTCTCAATATGTATAATGATTTATTTTTCATTTTTATATTAAAAACTATTGATAAACAGTGTATGCTATTTGTAAGTTGTCTTATTATTTCCTTTAAGACCGAATTCATTCGGTCTTATTTTTTATGTGATAAATACTTTTGTAGGAGGCATTACATTCAACTTATGAACTTATCGAAACTAAACAATCGAATAGAAGCGAAAAAGAAAGAGTTAATCTATCTCGTTGAACGATACGGATTAACTCATAATAAAGTGATTTCTTTCAGCCAAGAATTAGATCGTTTACTTAACTTATTAATAAAACTCAAGATGAAGAAAAAACGTTGCTCTTTATAACCCTTATCCTCCCTTTTTTGATACGATATAAATAGAATCAGAAAGGAGCGATTTATGTTTATATTAAAAGACGTTATATATAAAGATATCCTACACATTCCTTATTTACAGATTCAAAATGAAAAAATCACTTGCATTATCGGTGAAAGTGGAAGTGGAAAAAGCACATTGCTTCGCATGTTAAACGATTTACAATCTCCAACATCCGGTACAATTGAATATAACGGAAAGTTAATTTCTGATTATCCGCCTATTCAATTACGTCGTGACGTAGTTATGCTTGGGCAAACTCCACCTATTTTTGATGGAACCGTTAAAGAAAACCTATTAACGGGACTTCGTCTTTCTGAAAAACCATTTCCAAATGATGATGCCCTGCGGAGTGCATTACAAACCGTTAGCTTAGACAAGCAATTAGAAGATAGCGCCTCCTCATTATCCGGCGGTGAAAAACAAAGACTTGCCTTTGCTCGTATTGTACTTATGGATCCGCCTGTCTATTTATTAGATGAACCCACTTCAGCACTAGACAATGATACAGAACGCCGCGTTATGAAACAATTTACTGAACTAGCACGAAAAAAGAAAAAAACAGTTATCTTCATCACACACTCGCAACAACTTCCAAAAGAAATTGCAGACGACATTATTGAAATTAGTAAAACAAACGGTGCAACTAGAAAGGAAGTGCTCTCTATTGAAGGGCGTTATTGAACTCCAAATTTGGCAACTGGCGGCTGCCTATATTTTTATCCTTATCTTAATTGGACTTGTAAAATTAAAAGGAATACCTCGTGAAAAACAAATCGCGCTCGCAACATTCCGTATGACGATTCAGCTCGTACTTGTTGCATATGTCCTTACATACGTATTTGAAAACAGTAATCCATTTTATACAATTGCTCTCATTACTTCTATTACTACCTTTGCAATTTTTAATATTTATAAACGAGTTAATATCCCAATGTCTAAAGAATTAAAACGAGTAGCCGCCCTTTCCATGGTCGCTGGATCAATTGGGCCACTTCTACTATTTATCTTTGTTATTATCGGTCATGACCCTTGGTATGCTCCGCAATATATCGTCCCTATTACGGGAATGTTAGTCGGTAATGCCATGACTGGTGTTTCTCTCGGCGCAAATACGTTCTTAAACAATATGAAATCGCAAAGAGGTCAAATTGAAGGTGCACTTATGCTCGGCGCAACACCGAAAGAAGCAGCTGCTCCGCTCATTCGAGACGCTTTTGATTCTGCTATTTTACCAACAATTAATTCTATGGTCGGAATGGGAATTATAAGCTTACCAGGCATGATGACTGGTCAAATATTATCCGGTGTATCACCATTCACAGCCATTCAATATCAAATCGCTATCATACTCGGTATTTCAGGAAGTACCGCTTTCGCTGTCATTATCTTTTTACAGCTTGGATATAAAACGTTCTTTAATAAGCGATGTCAGTTGAAAGAGGTTGACTATGATGCGAAGTGAATCGTAACTTTCGCTCAGTAAATGATGCCCTGTTCTCGGTGAGTGAAATTATATCAACGATTTTTTCAATATATCTATCATAACTTGCAATATATTAACGATTTTTCAAATATATCTATCATAACTTAGAATATATCAACGATTTTGCACGAAATATCGATTTACCGACAAAAAGTGACATAATAAAAAGAGGAGGCTATTCGCCCCCTCTTTTTATTGTCTTACGCCTTCTTAACGAACTGTGATTTTAACTTCATAGCTCCGAAACCGTCGATTTTACAATCGATATCGTGATCGCCATCAACTAGACGGATACTCTTTACTTTCGTACCGATCTTCACAACTGAAGAAGTTCCTTTTACTTTTAAATCTTTAATAACAGTAACAGCGTCGCCATCTTGAAGAACGTTTCCGTTCGCATCTTTTACAACTTTTGCACCATCATTATTTTCAGCTTCTGCGTCTTGGCCCCACTCATGAGCACATTCTGGACATACGAAAAGAACGCCATCCTCATACGTATATTCTGAATTACATTTTGGACAATTTGGTAAAGTAGCCATAAATTCATTTCCTCCGTTCATTATTTATACGTAAAAATCAAAATTGATGTTTACATCTCGATAAATAAAATTTGTATAGCATTTCTTTATAGTGCCATAGTCTCACGTTATTGACAACCCTACCTCAAATTCTCATTTTTTATTGTATTTTACAAAATTTCAATTCGTATGCCTTTTTTCCATTTGCTCTTCTACTAATTTTAAAAATCTTCGTTGTGCATTTTTATTTTTTACCAGCAATCGAACTCTCAGCTTACTTTGTAAATATGAGCGAACTTTGTAGTTCGTAATAAATAACTTTCGATACTTCTCGTCTTCATACATCATTCGAAACCACTCATACTGCTGCAAGTAAAGTATGTTAGCATCAATCTTTTTCGTGTGTAAACCCGTACTTAAACTAATAGATCCTATTAGAGCTTCTATTAATGCTGAAATCATTTCTCTCTCCCCTAATAAACAAAAGAAGAATCTTCACAAGATTCTTCTTTTCAAAATGAACGAGTTCCCTCTAGAAACCCCAATTATTTTCTTCAATATAAATTTGATATTCTTCTACTACTTCTTCACTTAACTTCTTATTATTTTCATATACCTCTTGCCACTCGAAATAATCTTCATCGAAATAAACAGCAAATTTAATTTTCACATTTTTCTTCTCTGTATAATCATAACCAGTAAACTCTACTACGTCATACTCTTTTTCTTTCTTCACAAACTTCCAAGTTGGATTATCAGTCATAATCTCTAAAGTAACCCCTTCATCACTTGAACGAACAACGTTTTTAATATTCGGCTCAGTTGGTAAAAAGGACAGCCCTAACGCAGCTAAACCAAACACAATCCCGACTATAATCTGTAAACCAATCATACCAGCTACACTAACGCCGCCCTTTGATTGTAAGAAATACGCCTTCTTATGATCAGACGCATCTTCTCCCTTACGAAAAACACGAACAGCATGCTTATAATATAAACGGTTTCCTTGCCATCCAGTAAATATCATCATTCCTAATTGAAGAGCTAAACTAAATGTTACATAAATCCCATCTGGAATATCTATAAAAGGGGGTATAACTATACTAGGTATAGCCAATAACGCAAATATAATAAATAACTTATACATTTTACGATAAGCTAACCAAAAGGTTGGGAAGAAAAAGGCTACCCAATTCCATGTATTCCCTTGCGCAGGATTTTCTACTTTACCCCACTTAAAATCATAATAAGCTGTATTTTTTTGAACAACTTTATGTAATTCTTGCTGAGAAATTGTTTCTTGTAAAACAGTGTCCTTCACGTACATCATCCTTTTCTTATTTCTATATACATTTATTGTATATGTAAAAAATAAAGGAATCTAACAAAAAGTACACATATTTCATAAAAATGAACGGAAATCGAATATATTCCGACAATTATCTGTTTCTTATTTTATTTTACTTTTAAATATATTAGAATACTTATGAATGATACGTTTAATACACTAAGTTAATCATTTTGTATATTTGATAATAAAAATGTTTCACATGAAACTATTTATATTTTGTATTACCTTGCCTCTACACAATGAGTGTAAAACCCTTTCTACTTACTACAAAATACGAAAGACGCCCTTTTCAAAAAGGCGTCTTTTTATAGTTGAAAATTTACTAATAAATAAAACGAATTATTTAATAAATGAATCCCAATTGGAACGAGTAAATTCTTCGTTTTCTTATATGTATATGCTAAACATATACCCATACCAAAAATATATAAAATACTACCTACTGTAAGGGGATGGCCTAAAGTAAATATACAAGCACTTATAACGGCACTAGTAAGTGTAGAAAAAGCGCTGGGATAATTTCGTGAAAAACATCCCCCGAAATAAAATTTCTTCCCAAATCGGTGCAAAAACGGGGAGTACAACTACGTATAAAATGATTTCACTTTTAGTAGGCTCTATTACTATATTAGATTCGTCCACCCCAAGCCCATGTGGTAGAACTAAATTTAATATTGCAAGATATATAAGCATTACAATCGCTGTCATTACTATCGTTACATAGTATTTAAAATTATTGAATTGTAATGATTTTATTAAATGTAAGCAGCAATTTCTTGCCGGTGCATACATTACGATAATCATACAAAACGTGAAAGGTGGAATAAGATAATCTACATACCATGGGTATAAGGAAGAATCATATAAAAGGTTCAAAAAACCAATTCCATGCATGACCCCAAAAATAATTAATAGAATGCTAATTACTTGGCGCATACTCATTTGTTCATTCTTTTCTTCATATGTAGCTAATTCTATATTCATCCTATCCCCTCCAGTATAATCAAACTTTTTAAACCATTATATACCAAATCCAACATAAAAAAAGACAATACACCCCACTGTATTGTCCATTTTCGTCCCTACCATTTCTCTCTACACGCCTCAATTAAATGCAGTAAGTACCTCTTCGTCATATCTGCCCTTCTCCACCTTGAGAGCATTCGCTTTTCTTTTGGATTGTGCCGTATTCGCTCTACTTCTTTTAATAAAAGCTCCCATTCTTCCGCTGAACTTTCTAACAAGTATTGCAATCCTCTATCTTTTGAAACGATTGTTTTATAATCTAGTGTATATAAAATACGTCCCATCGTAACGACAGCTGATTCTACCCAATCTTCTATAAAAAATAAATATGGCTTCTTCGCCTTTTCACTCCAGTACTGTTCTACGTTATATTTCATCGTATTTACTACATCATTCCATTGTATTTGCAACGGAAGATCTTCTGCTTCTTTTCCGGTAACTGTAATGCCTTGATTTTTCAACGTCCACCATGTGACCGCATTAATGTCCCAATGACCAACATTAGCTTTACCATCTGCACAATACACATACTCGTTTATTTCATCATTGTATTTCCCTAAATCAACAAGCGGAATATACATACCGTCCATTCTTTTACCTAGCGTATTATCACTAAGTTTCTTATGTAGTTCCACAAGCTGCTGTTTTTCAGCTTCATTCACGGAATCACTTATCACTGTAACAAAATCAACATCGCTCGTTTCCTTATGAAATGCACCTAGTGCGATGGATCCGTAAATATATACCCCGACTATTTTTTCATCCAAAAAAATTTCTTTTAATTCTACTGTGTACCGCTCCATTAACTGTTGTACTTCCGTTGGTAACGCATGCTTCACTCCATTTTTCACATCTATCCCTCCAATAAAAAAAGCCTTTGCAAATTCGCAAAGACTTCTTGTTTTATAAATATTTCTCGATTTCTTCGTAAACATCCTTCAAACGAGGATTTCCTTCTCCAACAATTTCTCCATTTATAAGAACGACCGGATAAAATAAATCTTCTTCCACTACGCGCTCAGCGAATGCTTTCTTATCTTCATCTTCTTGTTCTTCTTGAAAATCAATATACTCGAAATTAAATTTATTTTCTTGTCCTTCATATTTACGACCAATTGCCGCTTGTAACCATTCAAACGTTTCTGTTGAAGATGGCATTCCGACGCAGCTCGCACAAATTACTTTCGTCCCATACACTTGCACATTAACCATTTCTTCTCCCCCACTTCTTGTTCCAACAGTATATTCAGATGTCTTATTACATAAGCACATCATTTTACAAACTTATTCCATACCCCTATACTGAAAAAACATGATACAATATTTCGACAATAAAACAAGAAGAGAAAAAATAGATTTTCCCCTCTATCTTGATTATAATAAAACTGATGAAAGGAGTCGATAAAAATGGAAAACCCACATATGCAAGAACAAGTATTAGAAGTATTAGATAAATTACGTCCATTCTTACTTCGCGATGGCGGAGACGTTGAATTAGTAGACATTGAAGAAGGTATCGTAAAACTACGCCTTATGGGTGCATGCGGAAGCTGCCCAAGTTCTACAATCACACTAAAAGCTGGTATCGAGCGCGCGTTACTTGAAGAAGTACCAGGCGTTATCGAAGTAGAACAAGTATTTTAATCTAAAAGCGGAAGCGGCTCGTTCAGAACAGGAGGTCATTGGAGCTCCTGACGAAGAGGCGCTTTTTGCCTCACAGGAAGGCGCGAAATGGCCGACTGTTCTAGCCGCTGGAGCTGGATAATTAAAAGCAGAAGCGGCTCGTTCAGAATCGCCTTCTAAAAGGAGACCAAATTTGGTCTCCTTTTTTATTCAAATCACATTTATCCGTTAACATCATAAAACAAAATTGGAAATCCTTCTCAAAAAATGCGATAATTAATACTATATAGTGAATCGTTCACACATATACAGTAAGAAAACATAGGGGGATGACACATGCCAAAAATGGGGAACACTTTTTTAACAATTCAAGAACTAGAAAAGAAAAAAGAGTATTTATTAGGCCTTTCATCCGTTATACCAACATGGAATACAAGCTATCAATTTTTATTTAAAGAAATCCAGCAAGAATTATTGGGTAAAGTAAATGAAAAACTCGAAAAACATCAATTCGTTTTAAATATATGTACAGATCAACAGGTAGGGGCATAATGTATTACATAAAATTGTGGTATAAAAAAGAGACCTCCAGCGGTCTCTTTTTTATACGTTTAAGATAGCCAATCTAATTTTCTAATCCCAAGCTTATCTACTGGTAAACGAAGTGAGCCATAAAAATGCTTCATAAATTGCTCTGAGCGGTTCACATCGTGTAAAATGGCTTCTAAGCGATCTCTATATATGCTTTTTTGTTCTTCGTTTCCAGTTTGGTAATATCGTTCGACCGTTTCAAAATAGTGCAGCGGGAACAAGAGCCTTGCAAATAATAAGCGCCAGCCAAATGAGGATAGCGAATAATTACGTTCATAATCTGTAACA
This sequence comes from Bacillus sp. AY2-1, assembly GCF_008368965.1. Taxonomy (NCBI): domain Bacteria; kingdom Bacillati; phylum Bacillota; class Bacilli; order Caryophanales; family Bacillaceae; genus Bacillus; species Bacillus sp. AY2-1. The sequence goes on from NZ_QPEL01000028.1 coordinate 54,728, forward strand.
AATTGAATTATTGTTTGCTCCCAGTCTTTCTTTTTTTCTATCATCATATAGCGAATTAATTCTGCCATATCTCGAGTTGGGTGATCATAAACCCAATCAAAAGGAAGTTTGAGCCGCTTCGTTTGATGCCATAATAAAGGTGTGAATCGTTCTTGGCAAATTGTTGCTGCATCCGTTAGTTGCGGCGTATCATCCATTTCTGTATCGACAACATATTGAATTGCATTTTCTGCAACTCCTAAGTAATACGGGAAGGATTCAATAAACAATTGATCGAATACATCTGAAGGGTGGTTCATCACTTGTGATTGCCAAAACTTTTCTAATTGGTCGAGCCTTTTTTCCCATAACGCTTTCCATTCACCAATACGGCTTAATTGCTCAATTTCTTCTGGAAAGAATGCACCTCGTTTATGGAATATAGAAAGCTCACTTCCTAATGACATAGCATGTCGTTCTAACGTGCGCATACCTTTTAATAAGCAGTAATTTTGTTCTTCTATCTCACTTACATAGTAGCCGTGTATAGTCGGAACGAAAGTCGCTACAGTTATATCCCCTTGCTGGTTCATATAATCACTGAGCTTTTTCATCTCTACAAGTACTTCTTCCTCCATTTCTCCAATTGGAACAAGTACATAAATTTTGTTGCGAATCCAAAAGCTTTTATAGGGGCCAAGGGGGATTAATTCTTTAACATGCATGTGATAATGCTCATAAATATGCTGAATCATCGCAGTCGCCACCTATGGTTTTTCTTTATATATATGAGCTTGTGCTCGCCTTTCATTCCTATGCACATGATAAAGCAACGAAACGTATACAAATACTAAAAAGAAAAAAAGGTGATAAACATGAAAGAATCAAATCAACTACAAGAAAGAGCATTACAACTATTACAAGAACGCGGTGTAACAATTGACGATATTGCTGAACTTGTTCATTTTCTTCAAAAAAAATATCATCCAAATTTAGAGATGTCAGAATGCCGTTATAATGTAGAACGTGTACTATCAAAACGTGAAGTACAAAACGCACTGATTACAGGTATCGAACTCGATGTTCTTGCTGAAAAAGGAATGCTAAGTGAGCCGTTACAAGATATCGTAAAACGTGATGAAGGCTTATACGGAATTGATGAAGTTATCGCACTTTCTATCGTGAATGTATACGGATCTATCGGTTTCACGAACTTTGGATATATCGATAAATTAAAACCTGGTATTTTAGAATACTTAAATGATAAATCAACTGGAAAAGTGCACACGTTCCTTGACGATATCGTTGGCGGAATTGCTGCCGCTGCCTCAAGCCGTTTAGCGCACCGAGCTGATCACTCGGAATAATAATGTTTTCTAGACCGTCAGTTTCATGCTGACGGTCTTTCGTATTCCATAAGCATAAATTCTCTTCCACGACTCAAAAAAATAGACCCTTGCTTAAATCCGATATTTTTATATAACGTAATCGCTCTTGTATTAAATGTTGCTACACTTAATCGAAACATCTTCGAATTAAATTCCTTAGCAGCAAACGCTATTCCAGCTTGAAAAAACATTTCTCCCATTCCCTTCCCTGTTAAATCTGGCTTCATGCCAAGTCCGATATCAATCACATCTTCTCCACCATATAAATTAGCATCTCTTCCACCTGGTACTTGTGCATTTTCTCCAAAACAAAAATAGCCGATGAACTCTTCTTGATCGTTACAACAGCCATAATAAGTTCCATCTAATAATTCTTTTATTACTTCTTTCTCGCCTGAAAAACTATATAAATTATATGGTTCCTCGTACGCCCACGTATTTATCTCATTTGCTTCTTCCTCTGTTAACTTATGTATATCCACTTTCTCTTTCCCCCTATTATATTTCTATTAACAATATTCGATATTCATCTTATAATTCATCTTTCTCAATATATTTTTTTAATTTCTCGCTTCATTTTATGGAAGATTTTTCTTATTATGTTACAATTAAACAGAATCATTACAAATAAGGTGGTGACAATTTGAATTACTTTTCTTATCTCTCCTCAGAAGAACGGCAAAATTTTTTCTATAAAGAACCTCTTAGTTTTTCAAAAAATATAGGAAAAGAACAACTAGCTTACGCACTAGGCGCTACACTATATACTCCTGGCACGAAAGAAACGATTGCGGAAGATATAATTAGAAAGAAACATGTGGATGCTACCTCAATTATTCTTTGTCTAGAGGACGCTATCAGCGATGAAGAAGTAAAACTTGCAGAGCAAAACATCGTCGTTCAAATACAGCAAATAGCCAACTTAGTCAGTGCCAACATACTAAATCAAGCAGACATCCCACTTCTTTTTATTAGAGTTCGACAGCCAAGTCAAATGAAGACAATTGTTACTGAATTAGGTAGTGCTGTTCATTGTTTATGTGGTTTTGTCTTTCCAAAATTCACACCGATTAACGGAAAGACTTATATCGATCAGCTTGCATGTATAAACGAGTTATACTCATTATCGCTATATGGCATGCCGATTTTAGAATCACCAGAAATTATGTATAAGGAAACACGGGCAGAATCATTATTACAAATAAAAGATTTACTAGATTCTTATCACGATTACATCTTAAATGTACGTATTGGTGCTACTGATTTTTCAAGTATATTTAGTATTCGGCGCAATAAATACACACCTATCTATCATATTACTGTTGTCCGTGATTGTATTTCAGACATTATTAACGTTTTCTCAAGGGCAACAAATGAATATATTATTTCAGGATGTGTATGGGAATATTTTTCTAATGATCATGAAGAAGGGCTCATTCAAGAGGTATCACTTGACCATGCAAATGGCTTAATCGGAAAGACAGTTATTCACCCATCTCATATTAAAGTTGTACAGGCAATGCACATTGTCACAATGGAAGATTATTTAGATGCGAGGTCAATTTTACAAAATGCAGATACGTATAATGGAGTGCTAAAAAGCAGTTTTTCTAACAAAATGAATGAAGTAAAGCCGCATTATGGCTGGGCTCGCAAAACCATTTTAAAATCTAATATTTATGGGGTGCTACATGAAAACAAACAATTCACCGATCTCCTTATTACAAACGCAAAGCAACACGTATAACGTTTTAAATAATATACAAGTTCATGTAGAAGTACGTGATAATCCATATAACTTAGCGCTAGACAATCTTTTTCAAATGGCTGCTAGAATAAATAAGAAACGTAGTTTTTTATTTGTGAGTACAATCCTTGGAAAGCATCTTCCTATTAAACCTGCAGTCTCTCTATCAAGTGGATTTGCTCTCGCTACAAGATATATGGAAATGCTACATAATACTTCTCATCCATTTCAAAAAGAAATTTTAAATCTCATTTCATTAGAAATTCATGAAATCCCAGAGGAAGTATTTCGTTATCAATATCCTCTGCAAGAAGAAGTTTTGTTCATCGGATTCGCTGAGACAGCGACAGCACTTGGTCATTCTATGTTTCAATGCTTTCAAAATGCAAAGTATGTACATACAACTAGGGAATCGATACCCCACCTAGAATCTGTCATTACATTTGAGGAAGAACATTCTCATGCAACATCGCACCGTTGTTATGTGGATGAAAGCTTTTTTCAAAACAGCAATCCTATTGTTCTCGTAGATGATGAGATGACAACAGGAAAAACAGCATTAAATATTATTAGATCGATTCAAAATAAATTCCCACGAGAAGAATATATTATTGCTTCTTTATTAGACTGGCGTTCTCATACTAATAGAAGACAATTTAAACAATTAGAAGACGAACTTCAAATTAAGATTCATGTTATTTCTTTATTAGAAGGCAGTATTCATACAACTGGCCAACCATTGAATATTGCCAAAACAGATATTCAAATTGAAGAAACAAAACCTGATTTCAAAAAACATACCCTTACCTGCCCAAAATTACCCTATACATCAAATTATATAAAATATACTGGGCGATTTGGCATTTCAGCATATGAACAACAGCACATTCATTCTTTCGCTCAAGAAGCAGGAAAAACTTTAAAAAGAGAAAGAATTGGAAAACGAACACTCTGCCTCGGAACGGGTGAATTTATGTATATCCCAATGAAAATTGCTGCTGAAATGGGTGAAAATATTTTATATCAATCTACAACAAGAAGCCCTATCCATCCTGTTTCAAATGATGTGAACTACGCCATTCATAATCATTTCTCATATCCAAGTCCTGAAGATTCTACTATTACAAATTACTTTTATAATATTTCACCTCATGATTACGATGAAGTATTTGTTTTTATTGAACGTGATTTAGGAGAAGAAGCCCTGTCTCCTCTTCTACAGCAGTTACAAACAGTTATTCCTTTTATTCATATCGTCTCATTTTCAAATAGCATAGAAAAGGAAGGTTGATAATTATGGTAAAAGTAAATTCTCACATTAGTAGTTATGATCCAAATGATGCTATTTTTCTATTAAAAGATATTAGTGATTTAATGAAAGAAAGTTCCACAGAAACTAGAGAACAAGCAATTCAAGCTGGCACACATTATTCTGAAATGTTACCAATGGAATATAAACCATCTAAAGCGTATATGGATTTATTCTTTTCTTCTCTGCAACAATACAAACACAAACTAGCCATCGCTGTTGGAGTTGTCGCCGAACAAATTATACAGACTAAAGGAACTAACCTTGTCCTCGTTTCATTAGCTCGTGCTGGTACACCTATTGGCATTCTTATAAAACGCTACATACGCTATCAATACAACCTTGATGTACCTCACTATTGTATTTCTATTGTTCGCGGACGCGGTATTGATGAAAATGCACTCCATTATATTTTGGAACATCACCCTAAAGAAACAATTCAATTCATTGATGGATGGACTGGGAAAGGTGCAATAAAAAAAGAATTAGAATATGCAGTACACACATTTAACGAACGAAATAATACACACATTTCTCATTGTATGGCTGTGCTTGCTGATCCCGGTTACTGTACTTCAATTTACGGTACACGTGAAGATTTTCTTATTCCTAGCGCTTGCTTAAATGCAACCGTCTCTGGACTCATTAGCCGCACTGTACTAAATGATACCTATATTGGTCCAAATGATTTTCATGGTGTTAAATATTATAAAGAGCTAGAACAAGAAGACTTATCAAATTTCTTCATTGATGAGGTGACAGATTTATTCCCTTCTGTTCATTCTCATATAGATAATCAATTACGTTATATTACTTCAACTTACACTGATCCCTCTTGGCAAGGATTAAAAGATATACAGTCTATCCAAAGTCACTTTGAAATTGACGATATTAACTTAATCAAACCAGGAGTCGGTGAAACAACTCGCGTATTACTCCGGAGAATACCGTGGAAAATTTTAATATGTAAGCAAAACAATCCCGATTTAAAGCATATTTTACTTCTCGCTAAAGAAAAGAATGTCCCTATTGAAATCTATGAGAATATGACTTATTCATGTTGCGGGCTCATTAAGCCTCTTAGGAGGGAAACGTTATGATTTTCGCCAGTGATCTTGATCAAACGCTTATTTATTCCCGGAAATCGTTTCGTGCCCCTATAGAAGATGAATCAATTCAACTCATTGAAACTTTAGATGGGAAAGAAATTTCTTTCATATCACATAAAACCATTTCACTACTAAAAAAATTACAACTGCACTCACATTTCATCCCAGTTACAACAAGAACTATTGAGCAGTTTCAGCGTATTACTTTATTCCAAAACGAAATCATTCCCGAATACGCCATTACAAGTAACGGCGGTAATATCCTTCATAACGGTAAACAAGATGGTACTTGGAACAGGACAGTAAAAGAAAGACTATCGGTTGAATGTATAGAGAGAAACGACATACTAAAGGAGTTTGGACAAATTGCTCATAAAGATTGGGTTATATCACAAAAAACAGCCGATGATCTATTCCATTATTGCATCATTAAACGGGAGAACATTCCTTATGATGAATTATCATCCTTCACTTCCTGGTTAGACAAACAAGGCTGGAATCATTCACTTCAAGGTAGGAAGCTATACTTTGTACCAAAACCAATTAACAAATGGGATGCCGTGCAATATATAAAAGAAATTTTGCAAATAGATACGATTATTACAGCTGGGGATTCTTTACTTGATTTATGCATGCTTGAAAAGGCGAACCATGCCTTCGCACCACTTCATGGTGAGTTAGGAGCAATGCATGATAACTTACAATCCCATATTTTAAAAACAGACGCAATCGGCATATATGCCGCAGAAGAAATCGTAAATAAATCACTTCAAATTATTCACAGTTCATTACCTACCTCATGATTAAAATATGCACAATTGCATACGCACCACAATTAAACAAATGGTACAATTTATTTGAATCGCTGTTGCTACACTTCTTGATTAAAGAAAAGGCGCTAACACGGAAATTAGCGTCTTATCAACCTCAAGCAATTGGCACATTTTGTCATCTTAAAAGACACTCGAAAGAGTGTCTTTTTTTCTATATCCCACAAGGACTTACTCATTTCAAAGTATAAATACATAAAATAATGTAAATCATTACAAGCATGAATCACTTTCTAAAAGTTATAAAGTAGATTCAAAATAAAAAAGCACTCTTAACTAGAGTGCTTTTTACTTTCAAACAAGGAGGCTACATATATGGATAGCACTCTCGTATTTAACTTCGGCATTGGTCTTGTCATTATTTTATTTGTCTTCTTTGTACTTTGTATGAGCGGGGTATAAAAAGGCGATTTTTGAGCGTCTTTTTATACATATGTATTACTTGACTTCCATAAAAGGAGTAACCATAACGGTTACATATATACAAATAACTATTCACATATCCACAAAATAGGAGGAAGAACAATGAAACATGTAATCGTTTATGCACACCCAAATACAGAAAGCTTCAACCATGCAATTTTAGAAACGGTAAAAAGTGAATTAGAAGAAAAAGGTCATGAAGTACGCGTTCGCGATCTATACGAATTAAACTTCAATCCAGTATTGGGCGCTTCCGATTTCATCTCGTTTTCTCAAGGAAACACACCAGAAGATATTAAAGAAGAGCAAGAGCATATCTCTTGGGCTGATAGCATTACATTCATTTATCCGGTTTGGTGGGCGGGACTTCCTGCTATTTTAAAAGGATACGTTGACCGTGTATTTAGCCACGGCTTCGCTTATGCTTACGGTGAAAACGGTATTGAAAAGTTATTAAGCGGTAAAAAGGGCTTATTATTATCTACAATGGGAAATTCGAAAGAAGCATACACAGCAGGCGGTATGTTTGACGCAATGAAGAAAACAGTGGATGTTGGTATTTTTGAATTTACAGGCATTGAAACAATTGAGCACACATTCTATACGAGTGTCCCTTCTGTGGATGATGGTGTGCGTAAACAATATCTTGAAGAAGTTAAAGATGTTGTGAATCGTGCGTTTTAATAAAAAAACTCCGGTTGTTAACCGGAGTTTTTTTATTTCATCATTAATTTCGGAATATATCTTTGAAGAACGCTTTCTAATTCATTCATATCTTCCTGTCTAATAAGTAAATTTACATTGTCATTCATTTTTTCTCGCCCGCGATATAAAAATATATTTTCTTTTGGATTTTCCCATGTTGATGTTTTATAGCCTTTTAATTCTTCGTATGAATAAAAGTTTAATCCGTCTACTACACCTTTTTCATATATTTGTACACTTTTAATAAGATGGATAGCTATTAAAGTCATAAAACAACTTGCTACAGCATGAATACCTAGCTGAATGAGAAACTGTTCAACAGTATCAATACCTAGCTGAATGAGAAACTGTTCAACAGTATCAATACCGCCACTTACGTACTGAGCACATATATACATACATTGTCCAATGAAATATGCTGGTCCAAGTAATACAATCCAACGTCTTTTCACCCGAGGATACATTGCAATGCGTTTTCCTGCGCTTTTTTTCATTTCATTTATTTTATATATCTTCCATAGAACAAAAAACAAAACACATAATGTAAAAACAAACATAATACATGACATCCAGTACACGCTGACTCCTCCTTGTATCATTACATATAAATTTTACATTTTATATAACAACAGCAAATATGCAATTATGCATAAAAAAACAGGCAACCTCTTCCGGCTGCCTGTAAATAGCAGGGATAAAAAAACTGTTCCAAAGTTTGGAACAGTTTTCTTCATTACATCTTCTCAATCCACTCCGTCAAGTTATGCACAACTTGCGTTGGTTGTACTTCATATTCTGTTAACTTCTCCACAGTTGTGACTCCAGTGTGGACAAGAAGCGTATGCATGCCAGCATTTACTCCCGCTAAAATGTCTGTATCATAGTTATCCCCAACCATTAATGCTTCATCTTTTCCTATACCAAGAACTTTTAACGCTTGTTCCATGATGATTGATTCTGGTTTTCCGATAAAGATTGGATCCACACCTGTTGATACTGCTACAACTGATGTTAATGAGCCGTTACCTGGTAACAATCCGCGCTCAGTCGGAATGGCAATGTCTCCATTTGTAGAAATAAACGTCGCGCCGTTACGCACAGCAAGACACGCTTTTGCTAATTTTTCATATGTGATGTCACGATCTAAACCAACAACAACGAAATCAGGATTTTCATCCACAAGTTCAAATCCTTTTTCCACAAGTGCATCGTGTAAGCCTTCTTCACCAATCATATATACAGTTGCATCTTGTTTACGTTCATAAATGAAGTTCGCAGTCGCCATACTCGTTGTGAATACTTGCTCCGCTTTCGCTGGAATATCGAAACGAACAAGCTTTTCTGCCACTTGTTCTGGTTTGCGAGTTGAGTTATTCGTAACGAATAAATATGGAATGCCGCGCTCTCCTAATGCTTTGACGAAGTCGCTTGCTTCTTCAATTTGTTCTTCCCCGCGATACATCGTACCGTCTAAGTCAATTAAGTAACCTTTATACATCGATTATGTCTCTCCTTTTATGCTAACGTTCTCACCTTATCATACCACTCTTATATTACCCGCTTTTCCAAAAGAAAAAAACGCTTTACCTTAAAGCGCCCCATAACGTTCATTTTTTCTCTTTTATTTGGTAAGAACAACTACAATCGCCCTCGCACATGTTTGCTAGCGTTTTCACATCTGCGTTCGTAAATAAACGCTTATACATCTCTTTTTCATCTTTACATACTTGCGGAAATCTCTCTGCAATTTCTTTTAACGGACAGTTTTGTTTTTCAATTACGAAAGATTTCTCTCCATCTCTCTTTATTTGAACCATATAACCATTTTTCTCTTGCATAGCTGCTATCTCTTGCACTTTATATGCTAAATTCTTTTGATTACTCACTCGCTTTTGCAACTGTTCTTCCATACGCTTCGTTCTTTCTTTTAAAACATATTGAAGTATTTTTTCATCGCCCATCCGAGCTAAATCTTCTAGCATATCAATCGCAAATTGCTTATACTCTTTCGGGAATGTATCTTCTCCCTTTTCACTTAATCCATACAAATAAGTTGGTCTTCCGACATGTTGCCTTACCATCTTAGAATAAATGAGTCCATCTTTCTCAAGATTACTTAAATGTCTTCTGATTGCCATTTCTGTAATCTCTAAAACGTCAGCTAGTTCCGCTACTGTGTGCTCTCCCTTTACTTTCAACAATTGTACAATCTCGTCTTTCGTAGTACGTGCTTCCCCCATACTTCACCCTTCTCCCTTTTCTTTCTCACATACAATATAAGATCCCCAAAAGGCATTCTCTGGGGATCTTATAAGCATAATTATTCTGGTACAAATGCAGATACAGGTCCTAATTCCTTTTCTAAATAACTGCGAATATTTGCTGGGTATTTTTCTACCACTGCAATATGTTTTTGAATCGTCTTATATAATTCATCATGATTCATTTGAATATAATCTTGCGTAAGCATTTTTCGAAGAAGGATAATTTCTTTCATCCCTTGTCCATCTTCTTCACTTATCACTCGCTCATCCATTAAAATATCAATAATATCTTCATAGCTTCCTGGATCGCGCATAATAAATCCATCAATCATCGCATTTCCTACATCTAATACAGTATCAATAATAAGATGGGCTATGCGCTCTAATGCGTAAAATTCAAACTCGGTTTCATATATCTTTTTCTCTTGAAATGTACTTGTTGCTCGTTCTAAACATACTAGCATTTGTTCTATTTTCTTTCTGTCTACAAAATACATGAATGTCACCTACCTGGAAATTAAAGCATTTACATTTTAATTGTAACGCTTTCTTCTGAAAAAATCGACAATTTTTCGAATTCACCTTTTCTCCGTTATTTGTTATAGTTATATTTGTATGATTTTTGAAATTGGAGGAATGAAATCTTGGAACGTGAACTCGCACTAGAAATTGTCCGTGTAACAGAAGCAGCAGCATTAGCATCCGCACAGTGGATGGGCCGCGGAAAGAAGAACGAAGCAGATGATGCAGCAACTACAGCAATGCGTGATATGTTTGATTCAGTAAACATGGCAGGTACAGTTGTAATCGGTGAAGGAGAACTTGATGAAGCACCGATGTTGTATATTGGTGAAGAACTAGGAACAGGTAACGGTCCAGAAGTAGACATCGCCGTTGACCCATTAGAAGGTACAAACATCGTTGCAAAAGGTCTTGCAAATGCAATGGCAGTTATTGCAATCGCAGACAAAGGGAACCTTCTTCATGCTCCTGATATGTACATGGAAAAAATCGCGGTTGGTCCAAAAGCAGCTGGTAAAATTAGCTTAGATGATCCAATTGAAAAAACAATTGAAATTGTAGCAGAAGCTAACAATAAAAAGATTCGTGATCTAACAGTTATCGTTCAAGAACGTGAGCGTCATCAAGATATTATTGACCGTGTTCGTGCAAAAGGTGCACGCGTAAAATTATTTGGTGACGGTGATGTTGGTGCGTCAATCGCAACAGCACTACCTGGAACGGGTATCGACTTATTCGTAGGTATTGGCGGAGCTCCAGAAGGTGTTATTTCTGCAGCAGCATTAAAGTGCCTTGAAGGTGAAATGCAAGCTCGCTTAGTTCCAATGAACGAAGAAGAAGAAGCTCGTTGTCGTGAAATGGGATTAGAAGATCCTCGTCAACTTCTTATGTTAGACGATTTAGTATCTGGTGATGATGCAATCTTCTCAGCAACAGGTGTATCTGCTGGTGAGTTATTAGACGGCGTGAAATTCCTAGGCGGAGATTTAGCTGAAACATACTCTATCGTAATGCGTTACAAAACAAGAACAGTACGATTCATTAAAACGCATCACCATTTAGATCATAAGCCACACTTAAACTTAGATATTTAATAAAAGGAGCCATGTGTATGGAAGAACGTTTCTTTCTGTACGACGACACTGTCGCTACAAAAACTCGTTTCGTTAGCTTTATGGGAGAAAATGAGCGTCATGATTTAGCGCTTTTATATTCCGATCGTCATTACGGTAAAACAATTGTACTTGATATGCAAAGTAATAAATTTGCAATTATCGGTGCTGACGATTTAAACGAACCAGGCTACTTAGAGCACGCATTTTCTATGACTGAAGAAATTGCAGAAGAGTTACGCTCATTTTTATTTGAACTTATATAATTTATCGTATGCACCAGCTATTTTAGCTGGTGTTTTTCCGTTATAAGAGTTTCGAATTTTCAATCTTTTATGTTATAATTAAGAATAAATCTATTTGGATAGAAAGGACGTTATCTACGTATGCCAACATTTACTTTGTAATGGACCAGCAATTGGATAGCATTACTCTCAAAAAAGCACCACGCTTTTTCAAGGGAGTAGTCTGCCCATTCCCATTACAAAGGAACGTATTGCATCTGTAGTATGATGTTTACGGAGGTTCCTCTTTGGGGAACCTCCTTTTATTTTTGTCTTTTTCTCATGTCTTCATACTACAAGACATCCAAATAGCTGTATTACGTTTCTTTGCCACTACTATAAGAGGTGAAGGAAAATGCAGAAAGTACAACTTTCTTGGAGTTTATATGAAAATCAGCAACACACAATCGAAAAATATTGTAAAAATTGCGGACGTACTACCCTATTTACTGATACGAATATTCGTAGGCATAACGCCAATGGAAAAAACATATACCGCTTTGCTATTTATAAATGTCCGAAAGATCATACGTGGAATCAAAAACTGCGTATTTATAAATCATTTACTGATCACGTTGAAACGATCGATATGACCCAGCAAGATCAAGCCGAAACAACTACTACTATTTCCATTATGCAACATAAAGAAAACGGCATAGCCGAAATCACGCTTGTATTAGACCTCATTTTCGGTTCCCACCGCATCGATAAAGCCTTATCCACATATATTTCTGACTGGAGCCGTACACTCATTGTGGATAAAATTAAAAATGGGGATATTCAATTGAACGGACAACAAATGAAGCCAAATACAATACTTTCTGAAGGCGATTATATCTCGATTTGTTTATAAGCGAGCATATGCAAAAAATCCTCTTACAATTGTAAGAGGATTTTTTTATTTCTTCGCTTTTCTTAATACGAAGTGTGCACAACCGAAGTTACAGTACTCGTATAAATACTCCGTTAACGTACTAATTTTCGTATCATATGTCGCACGTTGGTTACTATCATCAAAGAATCCGCGCAATCTAAGTTGCTCATATCCCCAGTCCCCAACGATATAATCATATTTATTTAAAATTTCTGCATAGCGCTCTTTAAATGCTTCTTCACTAAAACCGTCACGAAAGTTTTTAATTACTTCGTACTGAACATTATTAATGCTCACCGTAGCATGAATCTCTTGCTCTTGCTTTTGCTCCATCATTAACTTCCTCTCTAAGCATTCTTCTTTTTATCGTATCACAAAGCATACCAACCAACAATTTCAAATACAAAAAATTGAAAATTAGTGCATGCTATGGAGAAGGAGGTGATACATCGTGAAAAAACAAATTTTACTTTCCCTTCTCACTATTTCCTTATTTGCAGGGTGCCAATCAGCGAACAAAGCTGAAATGGAACGTGAAGAAGGAAGCCGTGTTCTTGTTTCCAATAAAAACGACATGTATCATACGGAAAATACAAATACAAGACTCACAAGAGTCGGTTATTCTTCTAAACAAAAGCATGAAGTATCTAACAAACAAGTAGGGGCCATTAATCGCGAGAAAGTCGCTGAAATGATTACAAGCATGACCGTCAAACTTCCTGACGTTACAAACGCTGCTACACTCGTTACCGATGATGAAGTATTTGTTGTATATCGTGCAAACACAACGGATCCAAAACTTGTAGCGGATCAAGTATATAGAGCTGCCTTGTCCATCGTCCCTCGCTATTATAAAGCATATGTATCAACAGACCAAAAGTTGATTTCCCAAATTCAAGGCCTTCAATCTGGCGCATTAAATGATACAGAATATACGCAAAGCCTCGATATGCTAAAACGTGAAATGAGTAAAAATCCTCATTTGAACAATACGGGAGATCAGGCCTTGAATGATATGATTAAAAAGTAAAACAGGTGGAGAAAATCTCCACCTGTTGTACTTTGTAAAAATCCTCATTTGAACAATACGGGAGATCAGGCCTTGAATGATATGATTAAAAAGTAAAACAGGTGGAGAAAATCTCCACCTGTTTTACTTTTTATTACGATCCGCATAAACTTCCATCGCATCACACATAAACTGCGCTAACCCCTCGCCAAACTTATCGATATTTTTCGTGAAGCGCTCATCAGCGACATACATTTGACCGAGTCCCTTAAAAGCGTCTAATGAATAGTGACTAAAGTTTTGCAAGTAATCGTACCATACTTTGATTGCTCCCTGCGCCTCTTTAGAATCTGGTGCACCGTGTCTCAGTACCGCTAAATTTCTATAAATAGTATTAAACTCTTCTTGGTTCTCTTTTGACATACCTTTTGCATATTCGTTCGCTTTATCTACAGCTGCGTCTCCCCATTTTTCACGTGCTTCTTCTTCATATGGGTTATGGCTGAAATCGAATCCTTCAAACTTCTCTTTGTTCGTCATTTCAATCTCTCCTTTTGTATGCTGAATTGTTTTATCAATCGTCGCAATCACCTTATCTAATCTGGTACGCTTTTCAAGAAGCATTTTCTTATGAAGCTGTAGTGCCTCTTCGCGATCAAATGATGGACTCATGATAATCTCTTTAATTTTTTTCAAAGGGAAGCCTAGTTCTTTAAAAAACAAAATTTGCTGCAATGTCTCTAAATTCTCATTGGAATACAGACGATATCCAGACTCTGTCGTCTCGTCTGGGGTTAACAACCCAATTTCATCGTAATGATGCAGTGTGCGCACACTAATTCCAACTAAATCAGCTACTTCTTTTACTCTCATTGTCATTTGTATCTCCCCCTTAGTACATACGATAAAGTATGACGCAACGTTAGAGTCAATAAGTAAATTCATTTTCTTTCTAAAAGTTTCATCTCTCCCGTATTTCATGCATAATAGATATGTACATATATTAGAAAGCGGTGAAAGTATGGTTTCAAATACTGTAATTGCCAGCATCATATTTCAACTCATTGTCTCGATTCTGGTCCCAATTATCGTACTCGTTTATTTCCGTAAAAAATATAATATTAATTGGAAAGTGGTCGGCATTGGTGTTCTTATCTTTATCGGATTTACCCAAATTCTTGAAACACCATTCCACCTATTTATGCGCGGTAATCCAACAATCGCTCCATTTTTAGAAAATCCGTTTGCCTTCGCAATTTATGGCGGATTGACTGCTGGTATTTTTGAAGAATTAGGACGCTTCGTTGCCTTCTTCTTCTTACTAAAAAAATATCTAGAATATAAAGATGGCTTCGCTTATGGAATTGGTCACGGCGGAATTGAATCTATTTTAATTGGCGGTTTTTCTGCATTACAAGCATTAATCTTTGCTAATTCTATTAACGATGGTAGCTTCGCTCAACTGATTGAACAAAAACCCGAACTCAGCATTTTACAAGACATGTTAATTCAGCAACCTGCCTACTTATACTTCCTTGGTAGCGTAGAAAGAATTATGGCACTCGTGCTTCAAATCGCCTTTACAATGCTTGTTTTATACGCAGTAAAACAGAAGAAATATATCTTCCTAGTATACGCTATACTATTCCACGCATTTGTAGACTTCTTTGCGGCACTTTACCAAACAAAGACAATCAATATCTTTGTTGCCGAAGGAATTACACTTCTCTGTACAATTGGTGCTGTCGTTCTTATTCGCAAAATGAAAGAGAAATTAATGAGTGTACCAGAGTAAAAAAATAACCCACCGGTTGGTGGGTTATTTTTTTATAAGGACTATCACAATGATGATAACTTTTACCCTCCTTTAGCTCCCTCT
The DNA here is from genome assembly GCF_008368965.1 of Bacillus sp. AY2-1. Taxonomy (NCBI): domain Bacteria; kingdom Bacillati; phylum Bacillota; class Bacilli; order Caryophanales; family Bacillaceae; genus Bacillus; species Bacillus sp. AY2-1. The sequence continues at coordinate 70,162 of NZ_QPEL01000028.1, forward strand.
TTGTTTCTGCATCTATAACGATGTACTTATGAAACTCTTCTACTTCATTTTGAGTAAAAGAAGCGAAAAAATAAACTTGGCGATCAGGGTGAACAAAAAAATCTTGAAGCACCACTCTACTTCGACAACCGACAGCTGTTTTTTTTAGGAAAGAAAATTCTTCATCAGGCACTTCTTTAAATAAGATTTTTTTCCGAACACTATATGCTGCATTTTTATATTCTTTATAGATTTTCTTATCTAACTGTTTATAAAAAACATCCTCACTCACAAATGACTTATTTCGATTGCTTGGATAATTTAGTTTTTGGTTGGATTCTGCATATGTTGTGGACAATTGCGTAAGAAAACAAATAATGAATATGATACATATCATTTTTTTCATCATTGTACCTCAATTTTTTATTATCCACATTACTTTTCCACATATTTAAATCCATATGCCGTTTCCAATAAAAAGGAATTATTTCCACATTTGTCGAAGTATATAGCGTCAACTTGAAAGATGGGGATGAATTATGAAGAAAATTATTGTAATACGACATTGTTCAGCAACTGGGCAAAAACGTGATGCTGAATTAACGACCGATGGGAAAGATCAAGCAAATAACCTTGCTACATTCCTCTTAGAAAATCATCTACAAATCGATCATATTATTTCAAGCCCATTTGTCCGAGCTATCGATTCCATTCGGCCCTATGCGCTCCAAGCTAGCTTATCTATCCAAGAAGATGAACGATTAACTGAACGCATATTGAGCAACTTTCCAATGGATGATTGGATGCAAAAACTAGAATCCACTTTTACGAACATAGATATTGCCTTTTCAGGCGGAGAGTCAACAAAACAAGCAACAGACCGTGCCATATCGCTTATTCAAGACGTTTTACAATTAAACCATACGACAACACTACTTGTTACACACGGCAATTTACTTACACTCATTTTAAAGCATTTTGATCATACGATTGGCTTTAATGAATGGAGAGCTTTAACGAATCCTGATATTTACGAAATTACAATCGACGAACAATGTATCATAACACGCTTATGGAAAGCATCGTCCAAGTAATATCCCTTTCAAAAACATTCAGTTGACGCCACGAGAAGAGACTGTTCTAACAATAGAAAGGGGTATTATTTCATATGTACGAAGACGTACTTGCTCTACTACATAAAACAAATGTTTCTTATGAAAAGTTCGAACACGAACCGGTACTCGATTATGAGACAGATCGGATTGTACGTGAAAGACTTGGCTTACAAGGTACTCCAAGTAAAAGCTTATTTTTAAAATCAACATCTGGAAATTTTTACGTGTTTTTTACGTTAGAAGGAACTCGGCTTAACCGAGGAGAGATGAAAGAAATAACTGGAGAACGCTTATCGCTCTGTTCTCCTGATGAACTAAGAATGAAAACTGGCTGTACTCCAGGATGTGTAGCTCCTTTTGGTTATTCACAAGATGTAACAATTATTGTGGACAGTTCCGTTTATGCGTACGATAAAATTTTAATTACACCTGGTGTTCCTGAATTTACAATTGAATTATCCACAGAAGAATTAAAAAAGATTTTATTAACATGTCCAAATACCGTTTTAGAGTACAAACAAAAAGAGAGCTAATCGTTAGCTCTCTTTTTTCATTATTTAGCTTCTGCTGTTTTTTCTTTTGCAGAACGTACTTGCTCGTCCGCATGGTAAGAAGAACGCACAAGTGGGCCAGCTTCACAGTGGCTAAATCCTTTGCTAAGTGCAATTTCTTTAAGCTCTGCAAATTCTGCTGGTGGATAATATTTAATAACTGGTAAATGCTTCTTAGATGGTTGTAGATATTGTCCAAGAGTTAAAATATCCACATTGTTTGCACGTAAGTCATCCATTGCTTCAATTAAATCTTCTCTTGTTTCACCTAAGCCGACCATAATGCTCGATTTAGTTGGAATATCAGGCTGCATTTCTTTTGCTCGACGTAAAAACTCTAATGAACGGTCATATTTTGCTCTAGCGCGAACTCGGTTAGATAATCGACGTACTGTTTCAATGTTATGGTTTAAAATATCTGGTTTTGCATCCATTAACATTTTTAAGTTTTCTTCTACCCCAGCCATATCAGATGGTAATACTTCGATAGACGTGAATGGGTTTTTACGACGTACTGCTCGTACTGTTTCAGCAAAAACAGCTGCTCCGCCGTCCTTTAAATCATCACGTGCAACCGCTGTTATAACAACGTGCTTTAAGCCCATTTGTACTACTGAATCTGCTACGCGTTCTGGTTCTTGTAAATCAAGCTCAGTTGGTAAGCCTGTTTTAACCGCACAAAAACGACAAGCGCGTGTACAAACCGCACCTAAAATCATAAATGTTGCTGTTTTTCTTACAGCCCAGCATTCATGAATATTCGGACATTTTGCCTCTTCACAAACGGTATGAAGATTCTTAGAACGCATCATTTTCTTTAAGCCTGTATAGTTTTCATTCGTGTTTAACTTAATTTTCAACCATTCGGGCTTGCGCTTATATTCTGTTTGTTTTGTCATGGTTATCAACTCCGCACAATATGAAATAGTTTACCGTGTTCGCTTCTTTCAATGTAACATATCTATTCTAACGTATGAAAGCGATTTGCTCAAATGAAGATTCTAAGATTTTTTCCAATCGTTCCCTATAATGAAATACTCCGTATATCCCACACTAAAAAGAGTGATGTTGTGAAAGGAGTCTATTTCATGCTTCGAAAAATTTCTCTTTTGCTTTCTATTTGTTTTCTTCTCCACCAAAACATCGCCTACGGTGAAGATAATCAGCAAAGCATATACGAAAAGCGCATGGCACTATATAAAGAAACCGAGCAGTCTTCAGGCATTCCATGGTATTACTTAGCTGCAATGGATCAATATGAAAGAAATATACGGAGCGTAAGAAAAGATATTCCAAAAAAACCAGATGCCATCATTTCCCTTTATTTCAAACCAGAAATATGGGCTGGACCTGTTAATAGTAACGACACTCTCCCCCATACAATTTCTCTATTTGGCGGAATAGGTTTAGATGGTGACAAAGATGGATTTGCAAATGCAAATAGCGACCGTGATCTTCTGCATACCGCAGCGACTATTTTAAGGAAACAAGGAACGTCAGAAGACCGTATTAAAATTATGCTTTGGGAATATTATAGACGTGCAAAAACAGTTGATTTAATTAGCGAGTACGCCCAAATTTATAAACATTATGGACGTATTAATTTAGAAGGAAATGCTTTTCCTCTTCCGATTCGTAGTGACCATAGCTACCGTAGTACTTTCGGTGCTGGAAGAAGTTTTGGGGGCAGACGAGTTCATGAAGGAACCGATATTTTTGCCGGATATGGCGTGCCAGTAAGATCGACTTGCTATGGCATTATTGAAACGAAAGGTTGGAACCGCCTTGGTGGATGGCGCATTGGTATTCGCGACCTTCATAACAATTACCATTATTACGCTCATTTAGGCGGGTTCTCAAAAGAAATACAGCTTGGACAAATTGTTGAGCCCGGAAAAGTAATCGGGTTTGTTGGTAGCACTGGCTATGGCCCCCCTGGTACAGCCGGAAAATTCCCACCCCACTTACATTTTGGCATATATAAAGACAATGGCTATACAGAATGGGCCTTCGATCCATATATGCATTTAAGCCTTTGGGAACGCAAAGAACGAGCAAATACAAAACGATAACCGTAGCGCATTGCTACGGTTATTTTTTATCCAGTAAAAGCCCGATTGATTCAAGTTTCACTTTATATGCAATTAACTATCTGTTTTCTTTTTATCAGGTACAGCAACACTTCCGCTTCCATAATACGTAGGCACTTCCCCTTGAACGATACGCGTCGCAATCGGAACATTTTGTTTCACCGTTATCTCTTCTGTATGAAATGGAATGATTACTTGCAACGTTACTTCCATTTCCATAACAATTTGAATCGCTGTAGTGTTGATCCCGTGCGGCTCAATTTTTTGTTTAATATCTGTATTCACATGCCCAATTGGCGTGAAATGAATCGGAATATCTGGTCCTATATTACCAAGAAGCGCATTATCAGTTACACGCCCAAAAGGAACTGCCATAGTCGCCCCGTTTTTTTCAGAAATACCTAGCTCCTTCAACTTCCCTTGTTCTACTTGCTGCAAATATTTTTCTATGTACGTAGTCGTTGACGTTACGATTTCATTTACTTGCTTTGTATTTAAATTAATTGTGGATACTTTCCCGTTTTTATCATTTTGTACTTTCATTAACGAATCGACATCGAATCCTTCATTAATTCGATCCTTTACCGCCTTCGTCATAATTGCCGTCGCCATTTTCTTTGTCTCTACTTCTCCATATTTAATTAAGGTCGGCTGAATACTATTATTCACAATCCACAGCCCTTGCGTAAGTAATATAACAAAAAGAATAAACGACATAAGCAGTATATACCGAAAGGCAATAGGTCCCTTTCGAAACCGCGAGTTTTTCGAGCGAAATATACTCATAAAAAAACCTCCTTCTTATATCATTTCTATGCAAGAAGGAGGGACGATATATGCTTATCTCATTTTTAATAATGCTTCTTTTCCAATCGTTCCTGCTGGAATGCCTAATGCTTCAGCTCCAGTCGTTACCGATTCTAGTGGCGCTTCAAGAAGTTGTTCAATCGTTCTTACACCAACCGCACGGCCAGCAATAATTCCTCGATCACCTAACTTCTTATTTAAAAGACCTACATCTAATGCACCACACATAATATATCCTTTATCGCTCATTACAGCTAGCAAATTCGTCTTTGGAAGTTTGACGCTAACTGCAATAAACGTATAATTATCAATTATAATTGGCTCCACATTAACCATAGTTCACACTCCTCTCTTTCTTATCTGTATGACAAGAGAAAAATGAGTGTTACAAGTTAACTAGCCTATAGTTTAACGGAAGATGTATAAGTTATTAACATATCTGTTAACACATCTCTAAGTAGTTCTGGCATATAATATTGTTTGCTAGAAAGTGTGGATAGCTCTGGGTATAAGTATCCAAACGTAAACATATCAATTGTTCCTACTGTATATATACGGTCTAACTCCAGCGATTCGCCGTTAATCAATACATCTTCTAATAAAATTTTATTCCCAGGAATCGTATCTGGAATTACTTCTACACCAGCGTAAATCATTTTCCCCATCACTTTCCCCCGAAATCCGAATCCTTTCACCTCAAGATTCTCCATATTCGGTTTACGTGCTTTCAAAATAACTTCTCTTAATATCTTTCCTGGAACTTTCAAAGCACACGGATTAATTGGATGTGGACAAATTCTGTGAATATCTCCGCGCGTTACAACACCCTCTTCTAATCCTTCAAGAAGTACACCAGCATTCACCATTCCAATTTCTGCACTGCACCATGTTTTCAGCGCACTTGCTAACATATGAGAAAACGGCGCCTCATGAAACCAATCAACCGGTAATGACTCTTTTAAATGAACGACAGGCTCTGCCATTATATGCTTACTTTCTTCCTGCAGTATTTCAATTGTGGATAACGGCTCGCTATAAGCCCCTAACCGTTCCGTCTTAATTGCTCTACCGTCTTTTTTCAGTAGTTTCTTCGTCTCTATATCCACAGTAAGCTGTACGTGACCAACGTAACGCCCCCACTTTTCACAACAACAAAGTAACGTATTATTCATAAGAACACCACACTCAAATAAATGATGCGTATGCGCACCTAAAATCACATCTATATCATAATGCTCTGCCATATACTCATCCATGCTTTTTCCAAGGTGAGAAAGGACAACTGTAATATGAGCCTCATCTCGCACTTCTTCTAAAATAGACTCTAAATGGATAAGCGGATCTTCAATATGCCAATCGAGCATATGATAGAACTCTGGATAAGCTACCGTTAACCCGATAAAGGCAATCGTAATCCCATCTGTCGTTGTATGTAATTTATAAGGCTTTGCCCACTCCGGACGTACACCTTCTTTTTCAAATAAATTCGCGACAAGCACTTCAAATCCAGCCTCATCATATAGACGATTCAAATGCTCCTTCGCTAACGTAATTCCTTCATTATTTCCGATCGTTACATAATCATATAACGCCTCATTTAAAAGCTTCGTATTGCCAAGTCCATTCGTCGCTTCCGAAATACTATGAAAACGATCCACATGATCGCCGATATCAACCGTCAAAACGGTCTCTCCCGCTTCCTGTCTTCGCTTTTTCTCTCCCTGTACAAACCGAGAAATTTGCAGCCAATTTTCAAAATGACTATGTATATCGTTTGTATGATAAAGGTGGATGATTGTTTCCTTATTTATATTCAGAGAAAAAACCTCCTCTCAGTTCCTTACTGCCATTTACGCTATGCGCACACAATAATCCTGTAAATACTTTTCGTCTTTTCTTGCTATTTTACATTGTACTCGCATTGTGAGAAAAAGCAAAAGATTGCCCTTTTTTATATGAGAAACTTTTGCTAATGCAGGAAAGAATTCCAGATAGTGGAAGGAGGGGTGGATTTGTCAAAAAGTTTAATATAAAATTCAGTGGTTGATTGTTCAAGTGGATTTGTCAGTCTCTTTGTCTTAAACCTAGTCGTTCTCTGTTCTTATAAAATGTTTGGGGTATGTGAGAATTTTCTTTTGTCTTATCTTGTCGACAAATCGATATTCCTTGTCGAAACGTTGATATATTGAAATAATCGTTGATATATTCCCGTTTATGATCGATATATTTGAAAAATCGTTGATATATTTAGCTGAACACCCACCCGGGTATCCTCTCCCAAGCCAAGACAAATCCGCAAAACAAAAAAGCGCCCTGCACAGCAGGGCGCTTTCTTCATACATATATTATCCAGTTCTAGCGGCTAGAATGTTCGGTGGCTTCACTTCTTCCCCCTCACATTCTGAACAAGCCGCTTCCACTTTAAATATTGTCCAGCTTTGCCTCCTAAACCCTCATGTCTAAGAACCTTCCGCACCAGAAGATAAAAAGCATCTTCTGTGCGAAAGAACCTTAGCCAACGGGTCTGAACAGTCGGCTCCGCATTTCTATTTAACCAATAGAACCTTCCATCTCAAACTTGATTAGGCGGTTCATTTCAACTGCGTATTCCATTGGAAGTTCGCGAGTGAATGGCTCGATGAAGCCCATTACGATCATTTCTGTAGCTTCTTGCTCAGAAATACCGCGGCTCATTAGGTAGAATAATTGTTCTTCTGATACTTTCGATACTTTCGCTTCGTGCTCAAGTGAAACGTAATCGTTTTTGATTTCGTTGTAAGGAATTGTATCAGATGTAGATTGGTTATCCATGATTAACGTGTCACACTCGATGTTAGAGCGAGAGTTTTTCGCTTTTGGTCCGAAGTGTACGATACCACGGTAAGTTACTTTACCACCATGCTTCGCAATCGATTTAGAAACAATTGTTGAAGACGTGTTTGGTGCTAAGTGAATCATTTTCGCACCAGCATCTTGGTGTTGGCCTTTACCAGCAATCGCGATTGATAATGTTAAACCACGAGCGCCTTCGCCTTTTAAGATAACTGCTGGGTATTTCATCGTTAATTTAGATCCGATGTTACCATCAATCCATTCCATCGTCGCGTTTTCTTCACAAACCGCACGTTTTGTAACTAGGTTGTATACGTTGTTCGCCCAGTTTTGGATTGTTGTATAACGGCAATACGCATCTTTTTTAATGATGATTTCTACTACCGCACTGTGAAGTGAGTTAGTAGTGTAAACAGGTGCTGTACAACCTTCTACGTAGTGTACGTGTGCACCTTCGTCTACGATGATAAGCGTACGCTCGAATTGTCCCATATTTTCAGAGTTAATACGGAAATACGCTTGAAGTGGTGTATCAACTTTAATACCTTTTGGAACGTAGATGAATGATCCACCAGACCAAACTGCAGAGTTTAATGCAGAGAATTTGTTGTCTGTTGGTGGGATTACTTTTCCGAAATGCTCACGGAAAATATCTTCGTTCTCTTTTAATGCGCTATCTGTATCTTTGAAGACGATTCCTAGAGCTTCTAGGTCTTCTTTCATGTTGTGGTATACAACTTCAGATTCGTACTGTGCAGATACACCAGCTAAATATTTTTGCTCAGCTTCTGGAATACCTAATTTATCAAATGTTGCTTTAATTTCATCAGGTACTTCATCCCAAGACTTCTCAGATTTCTCAGATGGTTTTACGTAGTACGTAATTTCATCGAAATCTAAGTCATTTAAGTCGCCGCCCCATTGTGGCATTGGCATTTCATAGAACTTATCCAGTGATTTTAAACGGAAGTCTAACATCCACTGTGGTTCTTCTTTCATACGTGAAATCTCTTCAACGATCTCTTTTGTTAAACCGCGTCCAGCACGGAAAATCGAAACGTCTTTGTCTTTGAAACCATATTTGTAATCGCCGATATCTGGCAGTTGCTTCGCCATGTTGGTGTGTCCCTCCTTAGATAACCTCATTTTTAGGAACCTTTAACATTACTTATCTTCGTTTAAGCCCTTTTCTAACGCTTTCCACGCTAATGTTGCACATTTAATACGTGCAGGGAACTTGCATACGCCTTGTAATGCTTCAATATCTCCTAAATCGATGCTGTCATCGTACTCTTTTCCTAGCATCATGTCAGAGAAAATTTTCGAAAGCTGAAGTGCTTCTTCAATTTTCTTACCTTTTACTGCTTGTGTCATCATTGAAGCTGAAGACATTGAGATTGAACATCCTTCGCCTTCAAACTTCGCCTCTTGCACAATACCTTCTTCTACTTTCATCGTAAGTTGAATACGATCGCCGCAAGTTGGATTGTTCAAGTTAACAGTAACACTATCTTCTAACACGCCATTGTTACGAGGATTCTTATAATGATCCATAATAACTTGACGATATAACGTATCTAAATTATTAAATGACATTTGTGAAATACTCCTTTGTCTTGATTAGCGATTCAACAAATGTATCAATTTCTTCTTTTGTATTATATAAATAGAAGCTCGCACGTGCTGTTGAAGAAGCTTTTAGCCACTTCATAAGCGGTTGTGCACAGTGATGTCCTGCGCGAACTGCAATGCCTTCTACATCTAATACAGTCGCTACATCGTGAGGATGTACGTCTTCAATATTAAATGTAACAAGACCAGCGCGATGCTTTGGACCATAAATTGTAACGCCATCTACTTCTGATAGTCTTTCTAAAGCGTATTGCGCTAATTCATGTTCATGCTTTTCAATATTATCAAGACCGATTTCTTCTAGGAAATCAATTGCCGCACCAAGTCCGATTGCATTACCGATAATCGGTGTACCTGCTTCAAACTTCCACGGAAGCTCTTTCCAAGTAGATTCTTGTAAATCTACGAAATCAATCATTTCACCGCCAAATTCAATTGGCTCCATATTGTTCAGCAATTCTTTTTTACCATATAATACACCGATGCCTGTAGGTCCGCACATCTTATGAGCAGATAATGCGTAGAAATCACAGTTTAAATCTTGTACATCTACTTTCATGTGAGGTGTACTTTGTGCACCGTCAACGACCATAATTGCGCCATTTTCGTGTGCGATTGCTCCGATTTCTTTTACAGGGTTAATCGTTCCAAGCACGTTTGAAACTTGCATAATAGAAACGATTTTTGTATTCGGTGTAACTGTTTGACGAACATCTTCTAAAGAAATTGTACCGTCTGGTTGAAGCGGAAGGTATTTTAAAGTTGCACCAGTTTTCTTCGCAACTTGTTGCCACGGAATGATGTTACTATGGTGCTCCATGTAAGAAATAACGATTTCATCGCCTTCTTTTACATTTTCAAGACCATAGCTAGCCGCTACTGTATTTAATGCAGTTGTCGTTCCGCGCGTGAAAATAATCTCTTCCATTGATTTCGCGTTAATAAACTTGCGAACTTTCTCGCGTGCACCTTCATACGCGTCGGTAGCTTTCGTACCGAGCGTATGAACACCGCGATGCACGTTAGAATTATATTCTTTATAGTAACGTTCTAACGTTTCAATGACTTGAATTGGTTTTTGAGAAGTTGCTGCACTATCGAAATATACAAGTTGTTTGCCGTTCACTTTTTGATCAAGAATTGGAAACTGTTTGCGTATTTCATGAATATTCATTAGCGAACTTTCCTTTCAATTACCTCAACAAGCTGTGCTTTTACTCCTTCAATTGGAAGCTCATTTACTACAGGTGCTAAGAATCCATGGATGACTAAACGTTCTGCTTCGCGTTTTGGAATACCACGGCTCATCAAGTAGTATAATTGGTACGGATCTACGCGGCCTACTGAAGCTGCGTGACCTGCCATTACATCATCTTCGTCGATTAAAAGAATTGGGTTTGCATCCCCACGAGCTTTCTCATCTAACATAAGAACGCGAGAAGATTGTTGTGCGTTTGATTTAGATGCACCGTGTTCAATCTTACCAATCCCGTTAAAGATAGATGTTGCACTATCTTTTTGTACACCGTGTTTTAAAATCCAACCTTCAGAGTGTTTACCGAAGTGAACAACTTTAGTTGTAAAGTTTTGTGTTTGGTTACCACGGCCAATTGTTACTGTTTTCGTATCAGCATATGAACCGTCGCCCATTAAGTTTGTAACGTTCTCGGAAATTGTATTTCCGTCATTCATAAGGCCTAGAGCCCAATCAATGCGGCCGTCGCGTCCAACAACACCGCGGCGGTTAACGTAAGTTGTTACGTCTTTTGCTAATAGATCAACCGCACCAAATTTAACTTGTGCGCCTTGTTCCACGATTACTTCTGCTACGATATTTGCAATACCTTTAGCATTTTCATTTGCAACATAGTTTTCTACATAAGTTGCAGTACTGTTCGCATCAGCTACGAATAATACATGGTTATATACGTTAGCTTCTTCGCCGTCTACTAAGAATACAGCTTGAAGTGGAGTTTCAAGAACAACGTTTTTCGGAACATATACGAATGCACCGCCGTTGATTAATGCAGCATGAAGTGCAGTTAAACGATGCTCGTCTACCTTCACGCCGTCTTTCATTAAATACTTTTGTAATAGTTCAGCATGCTCTGTTGCAGCTGTTACGATGTCTGTAAAAATAACACCTTTTTCTTTTGCTTCGTCTGCTAAAGAAACGAACGCAGTTGTACCAGTACGTTGTACTAATACACTGTTATTTTCATCGATTAAGTTTTTCACTGCTTCTGGAAGCTCTGTTAAAGAACTTACAGGCTCTTGCTTAGCAGCGTCGCCTTTTCCGATAAAGTCCCATTTTTCAATTTTCGTTTTATCAGGCGTTGGCATTGGAAGTTCTGTAGCTTGTGCAAGAGCTTGTAAGCGGAACTCAGTCAACCAAGCAGCTTCGTTTACTTCGCTTGCGCGCTGACGGATTGTTTCTTGATCGAAAGGTAATGTACCGATTGTCATGTTTATGCTCCTCTCTTACGCTTCTTGCTCTGCTGTTTCGTCTTCAATACCTAATTCTTTTTTAATCCAGTCGTAACCTTCAGCTTCTAGACGTTGTGCAAGCTCAGGGCCACCAGATTTAACAATACGACCGTTCATCATAACGTGAACGAAGTCTGGAGTGATGTAGTTTAATAAACGTTGGTAATGCGTAATCATTAGGCAACCGAACTCTTCGCCGCGCATTTGGTTAATACCTTTAGATACAACTTTTAATGCATCGATATCAAGACCTGAGTCGATTTCGTCTAAGATTGCGATTTTTGGCTCAATCATCATTAATTGAAGAATTTCGTTACGTTTTTTCTCTCCACCAGAGAAACCTTCGTTTAAGTAACGTTGTGCCATTTCTGGATCCATTTCTAGGAATTCCATGTTTTTATCTAATGTACGGATAAATTTCATAAGAGAAATTTCATCGCCTTCTTCACGACGTGCGTTAATTGCAGAACGTAAGAAGTCAGCGTTTGTTACTCCGCTAATTTCACTTGGATATTGCATTGCTAGGAATAGACCCGCTTGTGCGCGCTCGTCTACTTCCATTTCTAATACATCTTCACCGTCGATGATGATGCTACCTTCTGTTACTTCATACTTTGGGTGACCCATAATTGCAGAAGATAAAGTTGATTTACCTGTTCCGTTAGGTCCCATAATTGCGTGGATTTCTCCACCTTTTACTTCAAGGTTTACACCCTTTAAAATTTCTTTGCCGTCAATTGATACGTGTAAGTCTTTAACCGTTAATGTAGAACCAGCCATCTCAATACCTCCATTAATCCTATATATACATTTTAAAAATTCCTAAAACGTTCATATTCTCATTTTATTCTCATTCTAATTTTATATCAAATAAAATGATATCGCAAACGACGAAAAAAAGTAACCGTTTTTTCACAAATGTATATAAGTATTTCCTTTTCACCTTTATATGATACACCTTTCTTCTTATTTATATAAAGAAAAAAGGACCGGTAAATTCCCAGTCCTTTCCTTATAATTATTCACTTATCGGAAGTACAGCACCTTTATATTCTTTATTAATAAAGTCTTGAATTTCTTTTGAATGCAATACTTCTACTAATTCTTTAATTTCTTTTTTCTTCTCGTCACCTTTACGAACTGCAATGATGTTTGCATACGGAGAGTCTGATCCTTCAATCGCAATTGCATCCTTCGTTGGATTTAATTTTGCATCAATTGCATAGTTCGAATTAATAAATAAAGCATCTCCCTCATTATTTTCATACAGCTTTGGTGACAATCCAGGCTCTACATCTGTTTTAAACTTTAAGTTTTTCGGATTTTCTACAACATCTTTTACTGTCGCTTTAACAACATCTACACCGTCTTTTAATTTAATAACGCCGCCTTTTTGTAACAATGCGAGCATACGGCCACGCTCCGCTACGTTATTACTCATAATAACTGTTCCGCCATCTGGCAATTCTTTTAAACTTTTATATTTCTTAGAATAAATCCCCATTGGCTCTAAATGGATTTTTCCTGCGTTTACAATTTTATATCCCTTTTCTTGAATTTCTTTATCTAAGTAAGGAATGTGTTGGAAGTAGTTCGCATCAATTTCCTTATCCGCTAACGCTTTATTTGGCAGTACATAATCCTGGAACTTTTTAATCTCTAACTTAATGCCTTTTTTCTCTAAGATTGGCTGTGCTTTCTCCAAAATAACAGCGTGCGGCACGTTAGAAGCTCCAACAACAAGCTTATTCTCTTCTTTCCCTCCGCAAGCAGCTAATGTAAATACAGACAGCGCTGTAACAACTGACAATAGAATCTTTCTCATATTATGTCCCCTTCTCCCCTATAGTTATGTAGTTATAAAAAAGGCTGGCATACACCAGCCCTTTTCAGCAATTATTCTTTTACAGGAACAACTGCCCCTTTATATTCTTTATTAATGAAGTCTTCAATTTCTTTAGAATGTAATACTTCTACAAGAGCTTTAATCTCTTTCTTATCTTTATCGCCTTTACGAACAGCTACTATGTTTGCGTACGGTGAATCATTTCCTTCAATTGCAATTGCATCTTTTTCCGGATTTAACTTTGCATCAATTGCATAGTTAGAGTTAATTAAAACAGCGTCGCCTTCTTTATTGTTATACACTTGTGGCAATAAACCAGGCTCGATATCCGTTTTGAATTTTAGATTTTTCGGATTATCTGCAATATCTTTTGGAGTTGCTTTAACTGGATCTACCCCATCTTTAACTTTTAAAATACCTTCTTTTTGTAAAATTGCTAAACCACGTCCATGGTCAGCAACAGAATTACTCATAATAATTGTCGCTCCGTCCGGAAGTTCTTTTAAGCTCTTATATTTTTGAGAATATACACCAATTGGCTCTAAATGAATTTTCCCTGCTACTTCAAAGTCATACTTTTTATCTTTAATTTCTTTTTCTAAATACGGAATGTGCTGGAAGTAGTTTGCATCTAAATCCTTATCCGCTAACGATTTATTTGGCAACACGTAATCTTGGAATTTTTTCACTTCTAATTCAATTCCTTTTTTCTCAAGTAACGGTTTTGCCTTTTCTAAAATTTCAGCGTGCGGTACGTTAGAAGCACCAACAACAAGCTTCTTTTCATCTTTATCTTTCCCGCCACAAGCAGCTAAGCCAAAAATTGAAGTTGAAATAAGTGCCGTAAGTAATAATTTTTTCATTTGAAACATCCTCCCGTTTTTTATTATCGTTTATCTATTCGAGTCGTTAAACTATCACCAATCCACTGAATTAAAAATACAACTAGTAATACACAAATTGTCGCAACGATTGTTACATCGTTATTTCCTCTTTGGAATCCTTCTAAGTAAGCAAGTGTTCCAAGGCCACCAGCACCAACAACTCCCGCCATTGCTGTATATCCTACTAAAGCAATTGTCGTAACCGTAATACCAGATACTAATGCTGGTAACGATTCTGGAATTAACACTTTCAAAATAATTGTGCTTGTTTTTGCTCCCATTGCTTTTGAAGCTTCAATTACACCTTTATCAATTTCGCGAAGTGCGATTTCAACCATTCTCGCGTAGAATGGTGCCGCTCCAATAATTAAAGCCGGCAGCGCTGCACTTGCTCCAAGAATTGTTCCAAGAAGAATCTTTGTGAATGGGATTAATAAAATAATTAAAATGATGAACGGTATAGAACGGAATATATTTACAAATGCTCCAATCACCGTATTAATTGATTTGTTTTCCCATAAATTATCTTTTGCTGTCATGAAGAGTAACAATCCTAAAATTAGTCCTAAAACAAATGTCGCAAGAGCTGCGATTGCCGTCATATATAACGTTTCACCCGTTGCTTCTAACATTTGATTCCAATCAACATTTGCGAGTAACTTATCCATGTGCAATCACCTCCAGCTCTACTTGATCTTGATGAATTCCTTCTATTGCTTGCTGGATCGCTGTTTCCTCACCATTTAAATGAACAACTAAACTACCGTAAGAACCGTTATTCGTTTGTGCGATATTTCCTTGCAAAATGCTAACTTCTATATCACTGCGTTGCATCAATCGTTGAAGCACTGGTCTTTCTACAGCCTCACCGATAAATTGCAAACGAATTACTTTTCCATCTGGATATTTTTCAATTAAACTTTCAATCGTTTCATTTGTATCTTCAGAATCTGTTAACTGCTGTACAAATCGTTTTGTAATATCTTGCTTCGGATTACGGAATACATCAAGTACTGGACCCGTTTCTACAATCTTTCCTCTCTCCATTACCGCCACACGATTACAAATCTTTCGAATCACGTGCATCTCATGTGTAATCAGTACAATCGTTAAACCAAGGCGCTTATTAATGTCTAATAGTAAATCCAAAATTTGATCTGTCGTTTCTGGATCAAGAGCTGACGTTGCTTCATCACATAAAAGTACTTGTGGATTGTTAGCTAATGCTCTTGCAATCCCAACGCGTTGCTTTTGTCCTCCGCTTAGCTGAGATGGGTATGCGTCTCCTCTTCCTTCTAATCCGACAAGATGAATTAATTCATCAACACGTTTTCTTCTCTTCGCTTTATCAACACCTGCAATTTCAAGTGGAAACTCAATATTTTCACGTACAGTTCGTGACCAAAGTAAGTTGAAGTGTTGAAAAATCATTCCGATTTCTTGCCTTGCCTTACGAAGTTCACTTCCTGTAATTGTTGATATAACACGATTCGCAATTGTAATTTGTCCAGAAGTCGGTTTTTCTAACTGGTTAAACAATCTAATTAAAGAACTTTTCCCAGCGCCGCTATATCCGATAACACCAAATATTTCGCCTTTTTCTATTTTTAAATTGGCGTTATCTACAGCAGTGACATCACCGCTTTTTGCTTTATATATTTTCTTTACATTCTCTAATAGAATCATGATGTATCACCCCTTTTTTTGTTTAGGTCGACTCCGCAATTTTTTATGTTTAATGCGTGTAGTCCACCGTTATCACTACTTTTATTGTTTGAATGTCCTCCACATTCAAACAATAAAAAAACCTTTCTGCTTTAGAGAAGCAGAAAGGTTTATGTGCGTATATAACAACATTATCCCTCTCTCTCATCTCTCAAAGCATTTGCTTTGCAGGAATTGGCACCATTTCAACATAAGTTGACGGTTGCCGGGCTTCACAGGGCACAGTCCCTCCACCTCTCTTGATAAGAGAAATCAGATTCAATTTTCGTCTGATTTGTAATTTATGAAATTGTCTATATTTTATGAATTGAATTGTATCAATATCCAAACACCATGTCAACAGAAATTTTCGCAAAAAATGAACCTTCAGAATTTTAAGCACCTACTGACATCGGTTTACATATATGAAACATCGATTCGACTAATAGCATCGTTCGATACGTTCCCGAATATTGTACACGTCCATCGTTCATTAACATTTGCAATCGTACATTTCCATTAACCAATTGTTCTATATCCTTTTCGTCTAAGCAAATGATTTGTTCCGTTCCTCTTTCCTCATGTACCAGCTCTATATAATCTCTTGAAATTTGTAACGAACAACTTTCATCTCCCAAACGAAAATTAACAGTTTTTTCCTCTCGTCTTAAAAGCGGCTCTAAATGATATTGACCATTAGCGTAATTTACAAATGATTGAAGCAAAGAATATAATCTCACCCTAAATCACATCCTTCATATCACTTTCTATTACATACCATTCCCTCTCACTAAAGAGCAATCCTGTTATTTTCGCTCGACAAATACTGTATCCATCCTGCATCTCGACATATTTCCCAAGAAATATGTCGAGGCGGCAAAAATTTTGCCGCCTACTTTAATTCCGTATATAAATATTCAACCGAATGAAATGCGTATATCTTCTTCATCAGTGTCCCATTTTCAAAAACAAGTAAACAAGGTACACTTTCAATCCCATACTCTTTTGCTAAATGTGGAGCATAATTTAAATCTAACATCCCAATTTTCAACTCTTCAATTGTCATCTCAACGACTGTTAACATCTTTTTTGCTAATTGGCATGTTCCACACATTGGAGTATATACATATAACACTGTTTTTTCTTCGTTCTCTATTAGGGATGTAGCTTCGGCTCCTGTCCAATCAATCACTTCTATCATTCCTTACCGTAAATATTCTGTATAAACGTCAATGTCGGCTCCCCATAATACATTTGCTAAGTGTGTAGATGGCGCAGTTGCCACTTCTCGGTACGAGCGATCAATATAGATATGCTCGGCTTGCGGAAATTCTTTTCGAAATTGTTTCCTTAACTTTTCTCCAGCATCATCAGCATCTACTAGCACATACACTTCCTTATCAAAAAACTGATCAACGAGCTCATCCATTTTCGATAAACCAATTGTACCATTTGTACAAACAATTTCCACCGGTTCACGAATAATAGATTCAATCTTTCTTCTATCTGATGTACCTTCTACAATAATGACTTTTTCTACATAAATCATATGTCATCACCCGATCACCATATACTATATAACCTTGAACTTAGTATATAGTATATTCGTTATTTTCATGTTGTTTCCTGTTTATTTTTGCAAAAGAAAAGCGAAACCGACTGTTTAGCCCTGTTGGCTAAGGTTCTTCCGTACAGAAGACGCTTTTTGTCTTCTCGTGCGGAAGGTTCTTAGACATGAAGGGCTAGGAGGTGGAGCTAGACAATGAAAAGCGCAAGCGGCTCGTTCAGATTGTGAGGGGGGATGGAGCTTCTGACGTAAAGGCGCTTTTTGCCTTGTAGGAAGAAGCGAAGCCACCGAACAATCTAGCCGCTGGAGATGGACAATGAAAAGCGGAAGCGGCTCGTTTAGATTGTGAGGGGGATGGAGCTTCTGACGTAGAGGCGCTTTTTGCCTTGTAGGAAGAAGCGAAGCCACCGAACAATCTAGTCGCTGGAGCTAGACAACGAAAAACAAAAACGGCTAGACCTGCATAAAGATTAAACGAAAAAGTTTTTTCAAAAAACGTTCTCCTACACGATAATTAGTATATGATTCTACATTCATTATTTTACACAAAATAAAAAAGGACAGCACAAAGGCTGTCCTTTAGTCGACTATAATTAGTCTTGGTTTGTCATTTCTGCATATTTTTCTGCAGTTAATAACTTCTCAACTTGGCTTGCATCAGAAAGTTCAACTTTAACCATCCATGCACCCTCGTATGGAGATTCGTTAACAAGTTCTGGTTGGTCACTTAATTCTTCGTTTACTGCTACAACTTTACCGCTTACAGGTGCGTATAACTCAGAAACTGTTTTAACAGATTCTACGCTTCCGAATGGCTCGTCAGCTTCGATTGTTGCACCTACTTCAGGAAGTTCAACGAATACGATATCACCTAGCTCACCTTGTGCAAAGTGAGTGATACCGATAACAACTTCATTACCTTCAGTTTTTACCCATTCGTGTTCTTCAGAGTAACGTAAATTATTTGGAATGCTCATGACTGTACCTCCAGTGAATGTATTAATTATGTAAAAATACCTTATTGGTACTTTTTCCACACACTTTCAAACTGCTCTTCGTTAAAACCAAGTGTTACATTCGTTCCATTTGTTACAATTGGACGTTTGATCAACATGCCATCAGATGCTAAAAGCTCATACATTTCGTCTTCGCTTGCATCTTTCAACTTATCTTTTAGACCAAGTTCACGGTAACGCATTCCACTTGTATTAAAGAATTTTTTTAATGGTAATTCACTTTTTTCATGTAAATTACGTAAATCTTCTTTTGATGGTGGATTTTCAACAATATGAATCATCTCATATGCTACATCGTTTGCCTCAAACCATTTCTTTGCCTTTTGACATGTGCCACACTTTGGATATGAATAAAATGTTACTGTCATAAATTCACCTACTTTTTTACTAACCTTTACCTTTATCATATAGAAAACGTTTTATTATTTCAAACCATTATTCGCTAAACTTTTACTTATTTCGTGATAATTTTTAATAATCCTGCGAATTTTTCTTATTTTTCCGCCATTTGTTAAGAAAAAAATAAATATATAAATTTTTTTAGATTCTGCACCAAACATATATCTTAAACAAGCGTTTGATTAATTCTCCATTTTTCTTCGTTAACCTTTGAACTACATGAGTTTCTTTCTACCGAACATACAGCTTAAACAAACGTTTGATTAATTCTCCATTTTTCTTTCTTAACCCTTAAGTTACATCGGTTTCTTCCTACCGAACATACAGCTTAAACAAACGTTTGATTAATTTCTTATTTTTCTTTCTTAACCTTTGAACTACATGAGTTTCTTTCTACCGAACATACAGCTTAAACAAACGTTTATTTTAAAAAAATAAGAAGCCTTTTTTACAGGCTCCTTCATCATCGACTTAAGTAATCCGAAATGGTTTGAAATACTACTATATACATATTATGAATATTTCGATTGGAAACAGTATCATTATATAATCCCATACCCCAATATTGACCTTCAGGGTTCCCCATATTTACAAACCCTTGCGTATACGTCATCGTTTTATCCTTTGGGGTATTATCATAATCTAAATCCTTGTTAGTAAAAATTAAATACGGTCTATCTTGCAAACCAATAAAAAATACCGGCTTCTTTAGCGATAAAAATAAGTCCGTATACTGCTCCTTTGATGCCTCTTTAAAGTATTCTTTCATAACGAAAAAACTATCAACTTTTGCTGATTTCTCCTGCATTTCTTCTAACTTTATACTTTCAAACTTTACATTCCTAAACGTATCTTTCGGCTTTTCTCCAACAACTCCAATTACGAGTGCTCTTCCGTTATATTCTAATTTTTCTCCTTCGTTATTCTTTGCACACCCAGCACCTACTAGGCATAACAATATAAAAACTAAAAAATATGATAAACGCTTCATTTAGCACCCTCACCCTTCTTTTTAGTCAAGTGACAAAAACGTAAGGTTAATTCAAGAAAATGTAAGTAAAATCGATAGCCCAATTCACGTTTCTATATTATAATCAATTGAATTTACTTACATTACTAAACATAGGAGATCAACATGAAGAAATTTAAACTTTCATCTTTTCTTCCGTTAAGTTATATACTTCTACTCGTACTCGTAAGTCCCCTTTACGACGTATTAAATAAATCGACTGTTCACGCAGTAGACGTTACAACTGTAGTAGATGATTGGATTCCATTTGTAAAAGCATTTATTATTCCTTATTTACTTTGGTTTCCATACTTATACGGCGCACTTATTTATTACTGCTTCGCTGACCGAAAGCAATATTATGTCACTTTAAGTAGTGTTATTTTTGGAAAGCTTGCTTGTTTTTCTATTTATTATTTTTGGCAAACAACTGTACCGCGTCCGACTGTCGTTGGAACAGATGTATTTTCTGAACTAGTTCGCTATATTTATAGTATCGATCAACCGGTAAACTGTTTCCCTAGCATTCACGTTCTTACTACATTTGTAATTATGTTAGCTGCCTTTAAGCGTAGAGAGCAACATGCTTTTGAATATTACATCCTTACTTTCTTCGGTACACTTATTATTTTATCAACGCTATTTACGAAGCAACATGCCTTTGTAGATGCCGTTTCTGGAATGACACTCGCAAGCATACTATACTTCGGCGTTCAACTCTTATTGGCCAAAGAACCAATAAGAGTTCCAGTAAAACAAAATCATAGAATGTAACATGACAAAAAAGCAGACTGTGGCTTCTCAGTCTGCTTTTATCTATTATTAAGGAGATTTTCAATTTAAGATTGCGGTACAGTCATATCACCAGAATGAATACGACCTGCTTTTTTAAGAGCAATGTAAAGTATATAAGAAACAGCTACTGGAATGACGATATAAGTAATTACCATCGCCGGGAGAACTTCCCATCCTTCGCTGGAAATTAAATTAATTGGTGCGATAAGAGAACTTAATCCAAGACCTGCAATTTCTTTTCCTGCTTCCAGTTGGAAAATTAATGCGGATACCGGACCGACTATAGCACTGGCGACGACAGTTGGGACGAGAATCATTGGATTTTTAGTGATATTTGGCAACTGTACTTTCGGAGTACAAAGAGCTTGAGCTAATATGCCACCTAAATTGTTTTCTTTCGCTGAGATGACAGAGAATCCGATAAACTGAGCAACGCATCCGGCAAGAGCTGCACCACCTGCAACACCGTCTAAACTAAGTGCAATCGCTAACGCAGCTGATGAAGCTGGAGAGATAAGTAATAGTCCCCAAACTACTGCAATGACGATAGAAGCGATAAACGGGCTACCAGCTGAGCTATCTTTAATGAACGCTCCAACTGCATTTAAAACAGGAGTAATATTATGAGATAACCAAATACCTACTAAACCAGAACCTAATATTGCCGCAAATGGAACGAGCATCATATCTAACGCAGTTTTTCCGCTTAAACGTTTACCAATATATACAGCTAAAGTTGCTGTTAATAAAGCACCGATTGGCTCACCTGTTTTAATAATTAGACCTGCTTCAGTAATTGAAATGGATCCGGCACCAATTGCTCCAGCCACCATAGCCGAGAAGATTACAAGGCCATTTGCACCGAGCATAAAAGCAATTCCGGCACCAATTGCTGGTGCCATAAGTGATTTTGCAACAACTCCGATTGTAATAAGTAATGGTATATCAACAATTCTTCCTATATTTTCGATCAGTAAACCAATTCCGAGGGATACGAAAATACCTTGTGCGATTCCAGCAGATGCTTTAAATACACGAGACATTATATATTCCTTCATTTGTTTCACCTTCTTCTATAAGTTAGTAACCAATTGTTTTCATATAATCACGTAAAATATCGTTTGATTTTGCGAATCGAGATTCTTCATCCTCTGTTAAATTGAGTTCTACAACTTCTCTTATACCGTCTCTAGTAATAATAGCTGGTACTCCTGTACAAATATCATATTCACCATACTCACCATCTAAAATGGCTGATACAGCAATGACACGGTGATCATCATTAAAGATTGAACTCGCAATATATGCTAGAGAATTTCCGATTCCGTAATAAGTAGTTCCTTTTCGCTTATAAATTTCCCATCCAGCTTTCGCAGTCTTCTCAACAATTTCATCTAAATCTATTTCACCAAATCGTTCTTTTTGTTCTTCTAAAATTTGCAGAATTGGCTTTCCACCAACAGTTACGTGAGACCAAGCAACCATTTGAGAATCACCATGTTCTCCTAATGAATACCCATGAATACTACGAGGATCTACATGTAACATTTCAGATAAAATTGTTCTTAAGCGAGAAGAATCTAATGATGTACCTGTACCGATCACACGATTTCTAGGTAATCCAGATAATTTCCACACTTCATATGTAATAATATCAACTGGGTTCGATGCGAGTAAGAAAATACCATCAAATCCACTTTCCATTACCCCGCCAACAACACTTTCCATAATCTTTGCACTTGCTCCTAAAGTATCTAAGCGACTTTGTCCAGGTTTTGGTGCTGGCCCTGCAGTAATAATAACGATGTCCATATCTTTGCAGTCTTCATAGCTTCCTGCATATACTTTTGTTCTTGTATTTGTAAAGTTAATGCAATGTGATAAATCCATCGCTTCCCCAACTGCACGTTCATGATTTATATCAATTAATAATAGCTCTTCGCAAATGCCTTGATTCACAATAGAATACGCACAACTTGATCCAACTAATCCAGTACCGATAATTGCAATTTTTCTTGTATGTCTTTTCATAGCAATCTCTCCTAATTGATCATATAATCTATTTCTTTTGTTCTTTACATTCTTAATTATAGAGGTTCCCACGATAGAAACCATGGATGCTTTGTGAAATATTGAACAAAGTTTTTGTCCTTTTTGTGAATTGTTATATTCTATTTTCGTCATATTTGTTACAACTGGAAAAATATTTATTATGTATTTATTGACATACAAAAAATAAAACGAGCGAATTCATTTTCGCTCGTTTTTTCATCCTATTATTCTGCACTTAACTGACTTTTCAATTGCTGCACAATCATCGGATTCGCAGGTGCTGCTGGTTTATAATAACTCTTTTGCTTTGCGTACTCATACATATTACGTTGACGCATTTCATCTTGATTACGAATTTGGATTAACGTTTGATGTAACTGTTCATTATCAGACTGAGCAATATAATTTGCATAACTTGTTAAACTTGCATTTAATCCTGCTAAATAATCATTTACCATATCTTTTTCATTCATCTTTCTCTTCCTCCTATCCTAGGAAAGTCATTAATTGCTGTTTCGTATTTCTTGCATCTTGCGCATCTTTTTGTAGCATTTGTTTCAGTTGTGGATCTGTACACGTCTGTGCATACTGCTCCAACTTGTTAATAATTGTTGCGTGTCCACCAATTAAATGACGTAAGTTTTCTACTTCAAGCTCTGTTAAATTTTGCATGGAATACTCCTACCTTTCTTCTTTCATTCTTCTTTAGTATTCTGTTTTTTTCAAATCGTATTCATTAAAAAGTCTGCTAAATAATCATTTAACTAAAAAGAGCCTCTAAACGATTAGAGGCTCTTTCTACTTAAATTCCTTTCCGCTTCTTCAATCGCCCGTTGCATTTGTATTAACGGATTTTCAATCATTTTCCCATGTCCTGTCGCCAATAAAGACGGCTTATACTCCAGCAATTTCTGCGCGCTTGCTAATGAAACTTCTGCATCCCACGTACCAAACATAGGAAACGGGAAAAGCCACTTCAACTGTCCTGCTACCGCTAATCCTCCTCTCGTTTGAAATGCATCTCCAACAATGAGTGCATCATTTCTTGTGTCTAAAAACGCCATTGATCCCGGTGTATGACCTGGAGCTCCAGTCGCTACAAGAGAACCAACTTTATCTCCCTCTTGAAGAAGAATATCTGGAATCGTATTTATCTGTTTTGACACTCCCACTTTTATTGGTGTATTTCGTTCTCCCTCTTGCAGTACCTTATCTCCTTCAAGTAAACATGCATCTCTTTTTGAAATATAGACCGGAACATCCGGCAGCACTTGTTTTATAACATCAAGCGCTCCTACATGGTCATCATGCGCATGTGTAATAACGATATTCGTAATCGGTTTTCCTATTTTCCGAGCTGATTGTAAAATCTTCTTTGCACAAAACGGTAAAGCCGCATCAATTAAAGTTAATCCTGTCTCTTCTTCAACGAAGTAACAGTTAATTGGAAATAGACGCGGTAAAAATGCGATTTGATGAACTGTTCCTACACTTATTACCTTCATCTTCTTTACCTCCATAAAAAAGAGCTGTTTACACATACATATGTAAAACAGCTTTATTCAAGAATTCAGCAATAAAAAACCAGTAGCCAATCGGCTACTGGTTCTCTTTCATCTATTAAACTGTATAACGCTCATCTTCTAAAATTTTCGCAGCAATTTCACGTTTCTTCGGAATTACGTTAAGTGGTGTGTGGCGAGTTAATTTACGTAATGATGATAACATCATGCGCAGCATGTCGCCGTTTTCAACTGCGATAAGTGTTTCTTTCGCATCTGCTTCGATTTCGTTGAATGCTTCTTGGCAGAATACTTCAGTGTATAACACTTTTTGTTTATTCTTTTCAAGACCAGTTGTTTTAATTGCTTTTTCTGTACGAAGAACAGCTGATTCCATTGCATATAGGTTACTTACGATGTCAGCGATATTCACAAGAATTTCTTGCTCTTTATCTAATGCTTTACCGTATTTTTGAGCCGCTAATCCAGCTACCATTAAACCAATTTTCTTCGCATTAGTTACTAAATACTTTTGAAGTGCTAATGGCTCATCGCCTACTTCTTCTGGCATCATCATCATTAACTCTTCTTGTAATTTTTGTGCTTTTTGAAGAAGTGGTAATTCACCTTTCATCGCTTTACGTAAGAACGTACCTGGTACGATTAGGCGGTTAATTTCATTCGTTCCTTCGAAAATACGGTTAATACGAGAATCGCGGTACATTCTTTCAATCTCGTACTCTGCCATAAATCCGTAACCACCGTGAATTTGAACACCTTCATCTACTGTATAATCTAGTACTTCAGAACCGAATACTTTATTTAAAGAGCACTCGATTGCATATTCAGCGATAGAAGCTGCTACTGCTTTACCGTCTTTTACTTCTTCTTCAGATAATGTGCTCATGCGGCTTTCGAATAAACCTACTGTACGATATACAGAGCTTTCAGCTGCATATGTTTTTGCTGCCATATTCGCAAGTTTCTCTTGAATTAATGGGAAGCGAGCGATTGGTTGCTTGAACTGTTGACGTTGGTTTGCATATTGTGCTGAAATTTCTACTGCACGTTTCGCAGATCCAACTGTACCAACACCTAATTTATAACGGCCGATATTTAAAATGTTGAAAGCGATAATATGACCTTTACCGATTTCACCAAGTAAGTTTTCTTTCGGTACTAATGCATCTTCTAAAATTAACGTACGAGTTGAAGAACATTTAATACCCATTTTCTTTTCTTCTGGGCTTGTAGATACGCCAGCATATTCTTTCTCTACGATAAATGCTGAGAAGTGCTCTCCATCAATTTTTGCATACACGATAAATACGTCAGCGAATGCAGAGTTTGTAATCCATTGTTTTTCACCATTTAATACATAATGTGTACCTTCTGCATTTAAACGTGCAGTTGTTTTTGCACCTAATGCGTCAGATCCTGAACCTGGCTCTGTTAATGCGTATGCAGCTAATTTCTCACCAGTTGCAAGTAATGGTAAATACTTTTTCTTTTGCTCTTCGTTACCGAATAATACGATTGGTAACGATCCAATACCTACGTGAGCACCGTGAGTAATTGCAAAGCCGCCAGCGCGAGAGAATTTCTCTGCGATTAACGCTGAGCTTACTTTATCAAGACCAATCCCGCCGTACTCTTCTGGTACGTCAGCGCCTAATAAACCAAGCTCCCCAGCTTCTTTTAAAAGACGAACAGAACGATCAAACTCATGTTGTTCTAAATATTCAAGCTCTGGAAGAACTTCATTTACGATAAAGTCCTCTGTCGTTTTTGCAATCATTTTATGCTCAGATGAAAAATCTTCTGGCGTAAACACTTGATCAATCGTAATCTCATCAACTAAAAAGCTACCGCCTTTAACCGCATTTCCTACTGTTTTTTCCATGAAAATTTCCTCCTTCATATTTTCATGAGCCGCTTCTCTCTTTTTGAAAGAAGCTGGCTCTCAATTTTATTTTTTATAAACCTTGGTTGCTTCCATTCTTTGCTTTAGCGTCGTCTCGTTCTGAGCGAACCGCTTGCACTTTTTTTATAATCCAGTTCCAGTGGCTAGAATGTTCGGTGGCTTCGCTTCTTCCTACGAGGTAAAGAGCGCCTCTACGTCTGAAGCTCCATCCCCCTCCTGTTCTAAACGAGCCACCTGCACTTTTTAAAGTAATTCAAATACTCCCGCTGCTCCCATTCCGCCGCCGATACACATTGTTACGATACCGAATTGTTCGTTGCGGCGTTTCATTTCGTGAATAAGAGATAGTGTTAGTTTTGCTCCTGTACAGCCAAGTGGATGTCCAAGTGCGATTGCACCACCGTTTACGTTTACTTTTTCTTCATCTAAACCAAGTTCACGAATAACTTGAATTGATTGAGAAGCGAATGCTTCATTTAGTTCGAATAAGCCAATATCAGATAGCTCTAAGCCAGCTAGTTTTAATGCTTTTGGAATTGCAGCGATTGGGCCGATTCCCATTACTTCTGGTGGTACGCCAGCTACTGCAAATGAACGGAATTTCGCAAGCGGCTTCATGCCATCGCTCACTGCTTTTTCACGATCCATTAATAGTACAGATGCTGCACCGTCACTCATTTGTGAAGAGTTACCAGCTGTTACAGAACCGCGAACGTTAAATGCTGGACGTAATTTACCTAAAATGTCTAGCGACGTTTCTGCTCTCACACCTTCGTCTTGTGCGAAAATGATTGTTTCTTCTTGCAGTTTATTGTTTGATCCAACAGTACGTAACGTCACATCTACAGATACTGTTTCATCAGCGAAGTTACCTGCCGCTAATGCTTTCGCAGCGCGTTGATGACTTCTTACTGCAAATGCATCTTGCTCTTCACGAGAAATTCCATATTTCACAGCAACTTGCTCTGCTGTATGTCCCATACCCATATAATATTCTGGAGCTGCTTCTACAAGGCGACTATTCGGACGAACAACGTGTCCCATCATTGGAACTAAACTCATTGATTCTGCCCCGCCTGATAATACAGCTTCAGAGTGACCAAGCATAATACGCTCTGCTCCGTAAGCGATACTTTGTAAACCTGAAGAACAGTAGCGGTTAATCGTAATAGCTGGAACATCGTAAGAAAGTCCTGCTAATCCGCCGATATTACGAGCCATATTTAAACCTTGCTCTGCTTCTGGCATCGCACAACCGAAAATTAAATCATCGATTGGTCCTTCATAATTCGCACGCTTTAACGTTTCCTTTACTACTAATGCCCCTAGATCGTCAGGACGAACTGTTTTTAATGAACCCCTCTTTGCTTTTCCAATTGGTGTTCTTGCTCCCGCAACAATGACAGCTTCTCTCATGAACGATATCTCCCCTCGTTATTAGTTACGTAATGGCTTTCCTTTTACAAGCATGTGCTGCATTCTTGCTTGTGATTTCATCTCACTTACTAAGCTAATAAATGCTTCACGTTCTACATCTAATAAATACTGCTCATCAACTTCTGTTCCGTACGGTACTTTTCCGCCCGCGATGACATATGCAAGTTTCTTCGCAATGTGAAGATCATGTTCAGAAATGTAACCTGATAAATGCATTGCTTCTGCACCAAGTACAAGAGTTGCATATCCTGTTTCACCAACAACTGGTATCTTTTTACGAATCGGCGCTTTATAGCCAGCTTCATATAAAGCAAGTGCTTTTTGTTTCGCATCATATAGTAAGTGATCACCATTCACACTAATACCGTCTTTATCGCCTAAGAAGTTGTTCGATACAGCTTCTTGTGCTGATGTAGAAACTTTCGCCATCGCTACAGATTCGAACACTTTATTCGCAACTTTTTGCAGGTCAAACTCTACACCGTTTGGCATTTTATTTAAGTGTTTAATGTATAGCTCTTTATTACCGCCTCCGCCAGGAATTAAACCAACACCAACTTCTACTAAGCCCATATACGTTTCACTAGAAGCTTGAATGCTAGCTGCTGGTAAGCAAACTTCTGTACCTCCGCCAAGCGTCATACCGTATGGTGCTGCTACAACTGGCTTAGAAGAGTACTTAATTTTCGTCATTGCATCTTGGAAGTTTTTCACAACCAACTCAATTTCAAAGTAATTGTCGTCTTGTGCTTCCATTAAGATCATTGCTAGGTTCGCACCAACGCAGAAGTTCTTCGATTGGTTACCGATAACAAGACCTTTATAATTCTTTTCTACTTCATCAACAGCGTAGTTAATCATTTGCGTAATATCCATACCAATTGCATTGCTCTTCGAATGGAATTCTAAGCAAAGGATACCGTCACCTAAATCAATTAAGCTCGCTCCGCTATTTTTCTTTAATACGCCATTTTTCGCTTTTAATTGCTTAAGAGAAATTGCCTTTTTATTACGTTCGATTCGCTTATATTCGCCATTATCGTAATAGTAGCTATCTCCGTTATCATGTTTGTAGAAAGTAGTGAAACCTTTCTCTAACATTTCTTTCACCCAAGTAGGAACAACTACGCCGTTTTCTTCCATCTTTTGAACAGATTTTTCAACACCAATTGCATCCCACACTTCAAATGGCCCTTGCTCCCAGCCGAAGCCCCACTTCATCGCTTGGTCAATTGCAACGATATCGTCAGCAATCTCTTTATGAAGTTTTGCAGAGTATAAAAGAGTTGGTGTAATGATGTTCCATAACAACTCTCCTGCACGGTCTTTCGCGTATACAAGCGCTTTCAATTTATTCGCTAATCCTTTTTCTTGTTTACTTAACTCTACGGATGCAGCTTTTAATTTTTTACGCGCTTCGTATTCCATCGTTTCAGGATTTAATTCTAAAATTTCTTTTCCTTGTTTTAAGAAGAAGCCTTGACCCGTTTTACTTCCAAGCCATTTTTTCTCAAGCATGTCATGCATGAAAGCTGGTACTTTAAATACATCACGCTCTTCTTCTTGTACGTTTTCATATACGTTATTTGCAACGTGTACGAATGTATCTAAACCGACAACATCTAATGTACGGAACGTCGCGCTCTTCGGACGACCAATAAGTGGGCCTGTTACAGAATCAACTTCCCCAATGCTATAGCCGCGTTTTATCATCTCTTGAAGAGTTACTAATAAACCGTACGTACCGATGCGGTTTCCAATAAAGTTTGGTGTGTCTTTTGCGATAACAACGCCTTTTCCAAGAACGTCTTCGCCAAATAGTTTCATGAAGCTTAATACTTGTGGATCTGTTTCTTTCGTCGGTATTACCTCTAGAAGTTTTAAATATCGTGGTGGGTTAAAAAAGTGTGTGCCTAAGAAGTGTTTCTGGAAGTCGTCTGAACGACCTTCTGCCATTTTTTCAACTGAGATGCCTGACGTATTCGAGCTTACAATAGAACCCGGTTTACGAACAGCGTCTACTTTTTCAAATAATTTCTTTTTAATATCTAAGTTTTCAACTACTACTTCAATAATCCAATCTACATCAGCTAGACGCTCAAGATCATCTTCTAAGTTACCTGCTTCAATCAGTGCTAAATTTCCTTTCACTGTCAGAGGAGCTGGTTTTTGCTTTAATAATTTTTGCACAGCCGTATTACTAAAACGATTTCTCACACTTTTATGTTCTAATGTAAGTCCCTTCGCTTCCTCTTCTTTTGTTAGCGCAGGTGGTACAATATCAAGCAATAATGTCGGAATACCAATATTAGCTAAGTGTGCCGCAATCCCTGAACCCATTACGCCTGAACCTAGAACAGCAGCCTTTTTAATTTGGAACATCCAATTCTCCCCCTATTCTTGAATGAATGCTCATTCAATTTTTCGACATAAGTCGCAATCAATGAGTGAGCCTCTACTAATAAATATATGATACTGTTTAAATTTTCGCAATATATTTATTGATAAAATTTTCTGAAATAAATATTTTTCTTTCATTTGGCTATGCTATACATGTGTATTTTCTTTGTTTAAATGCACTTTTCCTTTTTATAATCTGACGAAACTGGAGGAATATATATGGCAAAACTTAAGAAGAACCCTTCAAAGGCTGGAATTAGTGCAGCTAGTGTAACTGGAAATGC
Organism: Bacillus sp. AY2-1; assembly: GCF_008368965.1. Lineage (NCBI taxonomy): Bacteria > Bacillati > Bacillota > Bacilli > Caryophanales > Bacillaceae > Bacillus > Bacillus sp. AY2-1. Next base: position 100,474 of record NZ_QPEL01000028.1, read on the forward strand.
AGGTCCGCATAATCACGGTGTTGAAAAAGGACGCCAAGGTAATAATCAACAATATAAGAAGCATAATATGGGCGAAAAATAACGCTATATTTTTGGGCAGAGAACGTGGCATAATGATTAATGGCTGCTTTTTCTGCCCAATTTATTTGTACATATGGAAAACAAAAGAGGGAACGATGATGAAACGAACAATAGTTATGATTGTAATGATTGCTACACTATTTACAGGGATGATTTTCTTCTCTTATGCACAGAGGCAACAAGCTGTAAGAGCTGATCAACCTAAGATTACTGGGCAATATGGCGTTACAATCGATGCAGACACAGGTGAAATTTTGTATGGGAAACGCGAAGACGAACGTTCTTATCCGGCTAGTATAGCCAAAATGATGACAACCCTTCTTTTACTAGAGAATGTAAAAGAAGATGAAGAAATTACAGTTACAGAAAACGCAATTAAAACAGAAAGTCAAAGTAAGAAAATTAAACTTCGTGCTGGGGAAAAATTAAAGCGTGATGAGGCATTAAAACTTATGCTTATCATTAGTGCAGATCCAATAGCTGAATCAATTGCAGAACATATCGCAGGATCAAAAAATGAATTTGTGAAGATGATGAATGCTAGAGCGAAGGAACTTGGTACAAAGCATGCTACTTTCAAGAATGCAAGTGGTGCTGATGCAATTGGGAATAAAGTATCACCATATGACATTGCTATTATTACGAAAGAAGCATTAAAGTATCCAGTTGTTTTAGAATATATGAATTCAACACGTACAACTCTACATACTTCAGAACGCTCTCCAAACATCGCAAACTATGGACGAGAAGAACTATATGACGATCCATATGCGATTGGAAGTAAAAGTGGTCTATCAGCACTTGGCAAATATACAGTCGTAACAGTCGATGAAAAAGACGGTAAACGCGTCATTAACGTCGTATTATCTTCTACTCGCGCGCAACTATATCCTGATACGAAGAAAATGGCACATTATGCATTTCAGCAATTAAAATAACCAAGGAGTATTTTCTCCTTGGTTATTTTTTAACCATACCTTTTAATACGAACGCAACGTTTGCTGGACGCTCTGCTAGACGACGCATGAAGTAGCCATACCAGTCGTTTCCATAAGGTACGTAAACACGCATTTTGTAACCTTCTTTTACTAGCTCAAGTTGACGCTCATTACGAATTCCATATAACATTTGGAATTCAAATTGATCCCTTGGAATGTTGTGTTCTTCAGCAAGTTTTTTTGTATATTCAATAATCGCTTCATCATGTGAAGCAATTGCAGTATAATTTCCATTTAATAAGTGCATTTTAATAATTTTTTTATAATTGTCATCTACATCTTTCTTATCCGGGAACGCCACTTCTTCAGGTTCTTTATAAGCACCTTTTACAAGACGTAAATTAGGATTATAAGCATTTAAATCTTCAATATCTTTTTCTGTACGATATAGGTAAGCTTGAATAACAGTACCAATATTATCGTATTCAGATTTTAATTGTTTAAAGATATCAATTGTTTTACCACAGCGTGTATAGTCTTCCATATCAATGGTAACGAACACACCATTTTCTTTTGCAGCTTCTAAAATACGGCGCATATTGTTCATTACGATTTCATCAGAGATATCTAATCCCATAGAAGTCATCTTTAAAGAAAGCTGCGAATCAAGACCTTCTCTTCCAATTGCACGGATCGCTTCAATCGATTGGTTAGCCATTTCATTTGCTTCCGCTTCATTATCAACGAATTCACCTAAATAATCGATTGTTACACAAAGACCTTGCTTATTTAATGCCTGAATGGCAGCTGTCGCTAATTCAATCGTCTCCCCTGCGACGAAGCGACCTGCACCAAAGCGTAAACCGTACTTTTTAGCCAGTTTTGTTAGCGCTTTATTTTTAGATAAGAAAAGAAACGAATTTCGCATTAATTGTTCCATGTAATTCACCCCTATGACTGTAATTTATCTGTTTTTTACCCCTCTTCAAAATTATATCACTGTTTAAAATTATTGGATACAAATAATTATTTAGATAATTTATAAAATACTATAAAAACATTTAAAAACCTATATTCTCGCATGCAAATATGAAGGGAATATTTTTCGACATTTAGAAAAAACGGGTTTACTAGGGCAAAAATAGGCATACCGAAAATATTCGACATGCCTATAAAACCCTTAATATTCCATGTAAATTATATAAGGATATTAATAAGAAAAACTTAAAGTAGCATCACCTAAGTTTTTTAATTCTCATTTCGCTTCTCCTCATTCAGCCTTTTAATATCCGTAATTAACTGCACCATCTCTTCTTTCGCATCTGGATAAGTTTCATTCCAATGCTTCACTAAAGCTGGCATCGTCTTCGCTATGTAAGAATAAAGTGCCCACTTCTTTACCTGTTCTTTTCGCTCTTCATTACTCTCGCCAAGTAACAGCTCAGTGTATTTCTCTAGTAAACCGTCAAACTGCTCGTTAAACTTTTCACTCATTTTATTTACCTCCTATATGAAAAAAGCAGCGAAGATCGCTGCTTTTTCTTATAATTTTGATCGGACAGAGTTTAATTTTTTCTCCATTGTGCTTACTTTATCACGACGATCATCAATACGAATCGTTGTTGCAACACGCTGTGCACCTTTCGTATATGGAACTTCATGCATTTGTTGAATTACTTCTAGAATGACAGGAAGATCTCCTTCAATAATTGTATTCATCGGTGTTAATTGATACTTCACGCGATCCGCATTTTTCTCTAGCACCTTTTGTACTTCTGCTACATATTCACTAACACTTGGATTACCTGTTCCTACCGGAATAATCGATACGTCAACAATTGCCATAGTAGTCTTCCTCCTATAATCGCTTCTTATATATCCATTGTCTATTTTACCGAAATCCTCATCATTTTACTAATATGTTACTCTTCCACTTTAAACTGCTCAACTAATCTTTCTAAATCTTTCATATGCTCTGTCAAACTTTCCATCGTGTGGGCTACCTTTTCTAGATGATTAACCTGTGATTCCGTTGCAGCATGTACCTCTTCAGAAACAGCTGCACTTTCTTGACTCGTACCAGCAATTGTATGCATTACCGCTGTAATTTCTCCTTGCTCGTAACCTATGTTATGTACCTCTTCTACAATTTTTTCAACTGAAGTACTAATCGTATTTACAACTGACATAATTGTGCGGAACTCCATTTCTGCCTCTGTCGTCACTTTATTTTGCACATCTGCAATGTCTTTCAATTTACTTACAACTTCTACAACCCTTTTTACTTCTAATTGCACATCACCAATCATCGTTGTGATTTCTCCTGTTGCCTCTTTTGATTGTTCCGCTAATTTCCGAACCTCTTCAGCAACAACCGCAAATCCCTTACCTTGCTCACCTGCACGGGCAGCTTCAATCGAGGCATTTAAAGCAAGTAAATTTGTTTGATCCGAAATACCTTTTATAAGCTCAACAACATTTTGAATCGATCCAACTCTTTGTTCTAACTTATCCGATGCTTCTTCTGTATGAACAACAATCGAAGATGATTGTCCCCTCGTACGGACTAAGTTCCTCATTGTATTTAATCCTTGCTTAGATGCCTCTTCCGCTTTGCCAGTCACTCCTTTTATTTCACCAACGGAGCTATTCATTTGTTCCACTGACTCTGCCATATTCTCGAGCTGAGCTGAAACTTCATCCACACTATTCGCAAGAGTAGAAGCTCCCCCGCTCACATCATCCATTGCTCCGGAAACTTCTCTACTAGCCGCTACTGTTTCGTTCGTTAAATAATGTAAACTATTCGTTGATTGTTGCACTGTTGATACGCTGTTTTTAATTTTACTTACCATTTCATTCATTTGTTCAACCATATCATTAAAGTGCTTCGTCAACTCTCCAACTTCATCTTTACTTGTCACCTTCATTCGCAGCGTTAAATCCCCTTCTGCTACTTTTTGAACGTGATTCTTTAATAATTGCAGTGGTCTTGCTAATCTTCTTGAGAACAAGTAGGAAGCTACGATTCCAACTAATAAACTAATACACGCCATCATAATGACTGTATTTCTCGTACTATTTAATAGCCCATCGATCGTTTCTTTCGGATAAAAGATTCCTATCGTCCATTTCATCGTATCAAATGATTGACTATAAACAACTACATCTTCACCTTTTATTGTAGTGACCGCATATTTTGTTACCTCTTTATTTAAGCTCTTTATAAGTGGCTCTTTAGAAACATCTTTCCCTATCTTTTCTGGATAAACAAGAGCCATATTTTTATCATTTATAATAAACATTTCTCCGTCATTATTATATTGAATATTGTGAAGCAACTTCTGAATCGTCCCAAGCGATACATCCATCGCAACAACGCCTAATACAGATCCATCTTGAGCTGTAATTGCTTTAGAAACACCTACACTTAACTTTCCTGTTGCAATTTCATAAGAAGGTTGTCCCCAATGGACCTTTTTTACATCAGCCTCTGAATCTTTATACCATGGTCTTGTCGTTGGATCATATCCTTCTGGCACTTGCCCACCTTCAGCAAGATTGGCACTTAATGTTTTTTTATCTTTCGTACCAATATATAAATCTAAAATACCAGGATGATTCTTTTTATACTCCGCAAACTCTTTCGTTAAAAACGCTTCCTCTTCTGGAGTAACCCCACCTTGAAGCATATTACGAATCATCTCACTGTTCGCGTAATACCCCATATCTTCATCCGTTCTTTGAACAAATGTCGTAAGTTGCTCTGTCACAAGATCCATCGCATTTTGAGAATACTCGTCTAAGGAACGCACTTCCTTTTCTTTCTGTAATTGATACACAGCTGTACCCAATATTACGAACATCATAGAAATAAGTACTGAAAACACTACCGCAATTTTTAAACGTAAACTTCTTAACATCTTCCCCCCAGCATCCCCTTCGCATTAAATTGAAATATTATTAATCATTATATTAAGTATAATAGATAAAATTAAAAAATTGAAATTAATTCTCACCTTAATACAATTAGAAAACGGACTACCACTTGTGCAAAAACAAATAGTTCATTATCCTTAAAATATAATCTCATTCGTTCGGAGGGAACTATGTTACAAAAATTCGGTTTCTCACAATATGAAAGCCAAGCTTATGAAGTTGTCGTATCAAGCAATGAACCATTAGATGCTACAACAATTGTGAAGCATTCAGGTGTTCCAAAAGCAAAAATATATGAAGTACTAGCACGCCTAATCGATAAAGGAATGGTAATGGATTCTGTTTCAGAAAAGAAAAAATTGTATACAGCATTACCACTAAAGCTAGCAATTGAAAAATTAACGACAGAATTTCAATCAAATATTAAGGAACTGGAAACAAATATATCAAAAAAATCATTTACAGATGACCGTGTTTGGAGCTTAAAGATGCAATCTTCTATTCGAGTTCAAAGTAAAGAACTCATTGAAAGTGCAAAAGAATCAATCCATATTTCAGCTTGGAATGATACTCTTTTAGAATATCTTCCTTTACTAGAACAAAAAGCAAAACAAGGTGTTCAAATTGAATCCCTTATTGTTGGAGAAGTAGAAACAGACTTAGAAAACATGCATTTTCTAATCCCAGCTGAAGAGCCTAATGCATTAGAGCGCTACTTGCTACTCATCGTTGACGATCGTGAAATTTTATTTGCTGGCTTAGAACAAGAGTCATGGCAAGCGATGAAAACAATGTCACAACCTTTCGTAAAGTTCTTTACAGAATTTTTCTATCACGACGTTGCACTTGCAAAGATTACTCAAAAACACCATGATCTCTTTATGGAAGATGAGGAAATTAAGAGTTTGTTGATGAAGTTAAGATACTAATTAAATAATAAACAGGAGTCTAGTTTTTCACTTAGACTCCTTTTCGTTTTGTTCCTTTATCTCCATCAACAGCTCAATGATTTTCTCATTTTGCTCTACCTGTTTCTCTGAATTTTTATAGATGAAACGAACCCATCTAAGTGCAAGAATAATAAGAAACAAAGGGAGCATTGAAATTAGAAGACCAATAATTGAAAAATTCGTATACATATACCTCACCTCGCTATACACCCTTTCTCCATTTCTCTACTAAAACCTGCAATTTTTTACAAATAAAAAAAGAACCTATCAAACGATAGATTCTTCTTTCGCAAACTGAGTAGAGCGTCCTCTCGTAATCGAGAAAATCGCGCAAAGCAGTGCTAATATAATAAAGCCACCGCCTACCCAAGCGTTATATATAACAGATGATTTTTCAATAACAACTCCGCCTACTGTTGAACCGAGTGCAATTCCTAAATGAAGCGCAGAGTTATTTAAACCTTGCTGGATACCAGCTGATTCCGGTGCAATGTCAATTAAATAATTTTGCTGTGCTGGTGAAATCGCCCAGCTCAGCATACTCCAAAGTCCCATCATAATGATGAAGAGTGGGAATGAGAATGTCATTAATGGCAACATGAAGATTGCACATGCAAATACGATAATAATCGAGATAATACTTTTCTTCGATCCCCATTTATCAGCAAGCCATCCACCGAATCCACCGCCGATTACTGCTGCGATTCCGAAAATGAAGTAAAACACACTAATCCAATTTGCTTCAACATGCATAACATCTTTTAAAAACGGTGTTAAATATGCATACAATGTTAAATGCCCCGTTAAAAACAAAAATGATGTTAACTGTGCACTTACAATTTTTTTATCTTTTAAAGTAGCAAGTTGTTCTTTTATTGATAATACCGATGTCGGTGGTACTTTCGTTAAGAACAATGAAATACAAGCAATTGCCATAACTGTTAATACTGAAATCAATACAAATGGCGCACGCCATCCGTATGCATTTCCGAGTACAAGACCGAGCGGTACTCCAAGTACAAGTGATCCACTAATTCCCATAAAAATGATTCCAATTGCACGCGCACGAAAATGCGGTTCTACTACACTAGAAGCAAGTGTTACCGATAGTGCAATAATTAATGAACCACTCGCCGCACAAATAACCCTTGAGAACATTAGCATTCCGTAATTCACACTAAATGCCGAAATAATATTTCCGATTAAGAAAATCGATAATGCTCCAACATACAATGTTTTTCTTTCAAATTTCCCTGTCAAAGCTAATAAAACTGGACCTGACAAAGCAAATACTACCGAAAATATTGTTATAAGCTGACCAGCTGCGCTAATAGATACTCCTAAATCATTGGCAACTAAATCGAGCGTTCCTCCTATAATTAGCTCAACCGTTCCGACTACGAAAGCCGCGATAGCTAAAATATAAACACGAAAATTCAAGTCTTTCCCCACGCTTTCTATTTTGGTTACTACGACTATAGTAACCAAAATAGAAAGTTGACGCAAGTACAATTTTTTTACAGTAAAAAAGGTAGGCGTATTATACGCCTACCCTTCCATCATTCTGTTTCTTTCTTCTTATTCAAGTACCAATACACCGGAAGTCCCGTAAAGACAATTCCAATTGATAAGAAACAACTTACCGGATCATTAATAATCGCACTACCGATTACAAAGAACGAACCTAAAATCGCAACGATTGGTACGATTGGGAATAACGGTACACTATATGCACGCTCTTTATTCTTATTACGTTTCCTTAAAATGAAGACACCAATAAACGTCATTACATAGAAAATATAAATAATAAATACGGAAATCTCAGATAGCTTATTCGGATCACTAATAATCATTAAAATAATCCCTAAAATGATTTCAACAGTAATCGCATTTGCTGGTGTTTTAAATCTTGGACTTTCCTTTGCAATAAACTTAGAAAATGGAAGTTGTCCACGTTCCGCCATAGACATTGGAATACGTGGGAATGTTAAAATCTTTCCATTTAAACAACCGAAAATAGAAACGATAATACCGATACTAATAATTTTCCCACCATATTCTCCAAGTAACATGCCCGCAGCTGTCGCTGTTGCATTTTCTCCAAGGTCTACAATTTTCGCTGCTGGTAATACATTTAATAACGCCAAGTTAATTAATACGTATGCAGCTGTTACAATTAAAATCCCAACTGTCATTGCTTTCGGTAATAACTTTGTTGGATTCTTCATTTCTCCACCAATCGAAGCAAGTAAAATCCAGCCGTCATAAGCAAATAACGTTGCTAAAATTGCCATACCGATACTTTGATTTTCTGATATCGGCACTACTACGTTAAAAATATCACTGTTTCCTTTCCAAAAACCTAACACGACAATTAATACAATCGGAATCATTTTCCCAATTGTCGTGATTGTTTGAACGATACCTCCGTATTTTGTTCCCATACTATTTACAAAGCCAAGGAACACAACTGTTCCGATTGCGATTGGTAAATTCCACACTTTATCTAAATAGAAAAAATTAATCATTAAAGAACTAAAGTATAAACCTAATGTTCCGATAATAGCTGGTCCATAAACAATTGTTTGCATCCAGCCTGATAAATATCCCCAAAAACTTCCGTAAATCTCCTCTAAATACGTATACAACCCACCATTTTTCGGGATTTGCGCTCCAATTTCGGCTACTGTTAAACCACTCGCTAACGTCAACAGACCACCAATTACCCAAGCAAGAATGGCCATATTAGAACTCCCTGAGTAATCTAATACGCTTCCTGGTTTCATAAATACACCAGACCCGATAATCGTTCCTACTACGATAGAAAGTGCTACTGTTAAACCAATTTTGTTCTTCTCATCATGATGCATGCTGCGTATCCTCCTTCCAATTCTAGTGTGATGCAAAAATGAAATAAAAAAACACTCCTCCCTAAAAAAGGGACGAGTGTTGTATTCGTGGTTCCACCCTTGTTTCAATTCGCAAAGTAACACACTTCACCAATTTCTCAAGTCTAAATAACGGTTTTTGCCGGCAAGCAATTACTAGATGTTCGTTCACTGCTGCAGTTCAGAGGTGGTAATCTATTTTTCCGTATTAGGAAGCTCACAGCCAAAGGCTTCCCTCTCTGGGAATCGTAAAAAATTAATCGTGTCCTCATCATCACTTCTTGATGTCGAATTTTGTAGTTATTGTTCATTATATTGAATTGTTAGAAAAAATCAATATATTTTTTTATATAACATAGGAAATATTTCTCTTCTTATATTATAACAGAAGATACAAAACTTCTCTAATTCCCTAAAAATGGTATAATTCATTTAGGAGGTGTACCAATAATGATTGCTGTCTTTTGTATCATCGCTACGTTTCTCTCTGTTCTATTCGCTATCATGTATCGAAACAAGTATCCTGGTTATAGCATTTTAGCGGTAGCTATTATACCAGCTGTTTCCTTCTACGTATTGGGTAAATATCAATATACGGAAGTGTTTATCGGTTTTGCAATCTTCTACTGCGTCTTCGGATACATACTAACAATGAAAAGAATCTTATTGAATCATTAAAAGAGACCGATTTCTATAAGTAGAAATCGGTCCTCGCATGTACCTTCCGGTTGCCCCACGAAAGATACATAAATCAATTATTTATCTTCTTTTTTCATAAAAAACTTGTGATGCGGAAGATCCACATTTAATTCCTCTAATTGTTTCTTTTCATTGTCTAAAATCGCTTTTGCTTTTGTTTTTGTTGCTTCATCTAATCCCGCAAAGATGTCTTCACGCTTCTCTTTTTCTGGAAGTTTCACACCTAATTTTGTTAATTCTTCTTTTGCTTGCTCATGCGTTAATTTTCCAGATTTCTTTTGCTCTAAAATCGACTTCGCTTTCTCTTTCGCCTGTTCATCTAAGTTAGCAAACATGTCTCCATGCTTACCTTTCTCCGGCATTTTCACGCCTAACTTTGTTAATTCCTCTTTTGCTTGCTCATGCGTTAATTTTCCAGATTTCTTTTGCTCTAAAATCGACTTCGCTTTTGCTTTCGCCTGATCATCTAATCCTGCAAACATGTCTTTACGCTTCTCTTTCTCCGGAAGCTTTACACCTAGTTTCTCTAACTGTTTCTTTGTATCGTCCATAATTGTTTTTACTTTTTGTTTTGTAGCGTCATCCAAATCCTTTTTCGCCGTTTTTGTAGACTGTTCAGCTGCTGGAGTATTCGTTGCCGCGAATGCCGGAATACCGACTCCTCCAATGATTCCGAATGATAAAGCACCTGCAATCGCTAAATACCCAACTGTTTTCTTCTTCATAGGAAATTTCCTCCTTCATATTTCTAAAGCATGTACACTTTCGTATACAATGCCAATAGTAATGTTGGTTTCTTAAAATTCCCTTAACGTTTCGAATAAAAAACACCGCTCATAATGAGCGGTGTTTCTCTATGCTTTTTGTAATTGTAACTCTTCACGTTCCATTATTTTTCTTAATACGATTGTTTGTGTCATTGTAAATAAGTTACCTGTTATCCAGTACAATACAAGTCCTGATGGCGCCGCAAACCCCATAAATAGAATCATTGCCGGCATCATAATTTGCTGTATCTTTAGCATCTGTACTTGTTCTCCAGGTGTAATATTAGATTGGAAAACTTTCATCTGAATAAATGTCGTTAACGCTGCAATAATCGGTAATATATGATATGGATCTGCATGTCCTAAGTTCACCCATAAAAAAGAAGATGTGCGAATCTCTTCCGTTCTGCTAATCGCATAATACAAAGCAGAGAAAATCGGCATTTGTATAAAAATTGGCCAGCAACCAGCAAGTGGATTCCAACCGCCTGATTTCATTAGCTCTGACATTTCTTTTTGATACTGCTTTTGTTTTTCAAGATCTTTGCCTACATCACCGTACTTTTTCTTTAGCTTCTGCAATTCAGGTTGCATTTTCTTCATTTTCGCTTGGCTACGATATTGTGAAACAGCTAATGGAATCATCGCTGAACGAATAACGAGCGTCATAATAATGATTGCAATCCCAAAGCTAGCTCCAGGTATATGATGAGCAACAAATTGAATCATAAACGAGATTGGATATACGAAATAATGATCCCAAATCCCAGTACTATGTGCATCAATTGGGGCTGCATTACTGCAGCCAGATAAAACAAAAACAAGTAATAATGATAAACTAACGAGCACAGCTCGGTATGATTTTAACATGTTCATTCCTCCAATGTTTCGTAATTATTTAGCGAAACATTGGTGTATACGGACCGACCTCATCATTCTCTTCACTTGATTCTTGTCTACGTACAGAACGAATCATTCCATATTTATAAAAAATAGAAAATAGCGGTACATTTCCCGCACTATCTTCACATGTATCAACTAACGCAAAAGCTCTTTGTCTACCGCTTGATGCTTGTTGACGCACAAAGCGAGAAACATTAGCAAGGAAGAAAACTTCTAATAAACAAAGTGCCGTCGTTACAAACGATATATATAAAATTGCATCCTGCAATAAAAATTCCATCGCTTCACATCCTTAATAAGGTCATTTTAGCACATTAGGCAAACATTCTCTATTTCCTTTTATTTTCAAAAAAAGTATTTTGCATATTTTCTCAAGAAAACAATAATTAAGAAACGTTGTATTCGCTTTCTTTAGTATATTCACGCACATCAATGAATAGGCTTGATTTATTAGAAATTTATAAAATTTTTGCATTATAATAAAACTATTGCCAGTTTTTGAAAAAACCTTTATTCTCTTCTTGTAATCAAAAATGAATATGGAGATGAAACATACTATGGGTCAACTAGGAGACGCCGATTACGTTCCCGACACCGCCTTTTTATCCTTCCCAGCAGCTAAAACATTTCATTTAGAATTTATGATACAGTTGGTTGTTATTTTTATAGCTTCTATTTTGTATGCAATTTCTATGAATATGTTTTTTATCCCGCATAATATGATTAGCGGTGGATTCGCTGGTGTAGGGATGATTATCGGTTATTTAATGCACTACAATATCGGTGCACTTATCTTTTTACTAAACATTCCTCTTCTTATTTTAAGTCACTTTTACTTAGGCAAGAAGACAACCTTTTTAACAGCGTACTTTGTAGCTGTGTCATCTTTAGCGATGAATATTATCCCGGTACACCAAGTTTCAGACGATATTTTACTTTCTTCTGTATTCGGTGGTGTTATCTGCGGAGCAGCTTCAGGAATTATATTCCGATTTGCTTCTTCAACAGGTGGTTTTGATGTTGTTGGATTGATTGTAGCAAAATATCGAGATGTTTCAATTGGAGCAATCATATTTGTATTCAACTTAATCTTACTTGTCGCAGCAGGTTTTATTTTCGGATGGGATATTACACTTTATACGTTAATTAGTCGATTTGTAGTCAGCAAAGTTATCGATGCTGTGCATACGAAACATATTAAATTAACGATAATGACTATTACAGAAAAAGGCGAGGAAATAAAAAGCGCACTACTACATCACGGCATACGCGGGGTGACAATGGTAGACGCTGTCGGCGGCTATACAAACCATAAGAAAAAAATGATTTACACTGTCGTGACTCGCTATGAGTTAGGCGAAATGAAACGTATTATCCGTCAAGTGGATAACAAAGCATTTATGAACATTACTGAAACAGTTGAAATTGTCGGCCGTTTCAAACGTATATAAAAAAGGTTAATACATTAAAGGGCATAACATATTAGTCATATATACTATGTTATGCCCTTTGTTATTCAACTAACGCACCCTTTAGCATAATAAAATCACGAAGTTTATTACTACAAATCGGAGGATAGCATTCCATATACAAAACTATCTGTCCATTCATTTTTATTCCAAAAATCTTGTATGAAATGGGCTTCCTTTCTCATACCTATTCGTTCACACAATTTTTTTGAAGCTGTATTACGTGCATCAAGATTAGCTTGTATACGATGTACATTACATTCATTAAATAATTTAAATACCAAACTACTTACTGCTTCTGTTGCCAAACCTCTTCCAACTACTTCATTTGAAAAACTATAACCAATCTCAACAGTATCCTTCATATTTGTGTACCATACGGATAAATCACCAACTACTTTAGTCTTGTATATAACTGCCAAACTTAATATTGATTCTTCAGTAAGTGCATTGTTTGCTAGCTTCTTATTAAATCTTTTCTGCATGTCTTCATGAGTCCACTTATTATGTAATAGGAACTTACATGTATCATCATTATTATAAATAGCAAATACATCCTGTAAATCAGTACTCTTAAAAGGTCTAATTATTAATCTTTCTGTTGTGATCTCCAAGTTAGCTCCCCTCCCTTACATTCATGCTACAAAACATTTTTTATTGTATTTAAGCCTCCTTCTTAGATCTCACCTTGATTACATATTTCATCATAATAAATTAAAATCCTTCTTCCACTAAACTGCATTGTTAATGGTATTTCCTTACGCTTTTTATTTTTTACACTTATTACAAAATCAGATAATTCTATTATTATGTCCCTAAATGTGTTATAATGAAAGCAGACTCACAAAAAAAGAGTATATAGACTTGGAAGTTTCTCTTATTTTACAAGCAAAAAGAAACGAGCAGTCGGGTATATTTCAGACACCATACACGTAACGGTTTAAACAACCGATCATCTTAGTTACTCTTCAATGATCTTTTTATAAAAAGATACGTACAATTAAAACTCACTTCAATATACTATACCTACCTTTTTGACTTCCAAATCATCTTATTACATAGGGAGATGAACATATGAATCAATATATACGATATACAATAGCTGTCCTGTTTGCTATTATCGGCGGTACGATTTGTTTCTGGACAAACACACAGCTTGGAGAGAATATCATTTTTAATGGAATCGAAACACTTGTAAGCGCTTCAATTTTAGGCGGATACATTTACTTCCTCTTCAATCCAGAAGAAAATGCTCAGAAAACAATGTTATTAACAATGATTGGAATCGTTGGTGGATGTATTTCCTACTCAATGACAAACTATACATTACCACTTCAATTAAGCTCAGCTTTCTTCCACGGTCTATGGACTTGGTTCATTGCATTCTGCTTAGCAGACGTATTCAACCTATTACAAGACAATGAAGAAGATAGCGGTCGCCAAATTGAAAGTAACTCTTAAGCTGGAAGGAATTCTTCCAGCTTTTTTATGTTGGTTTGCATACACCGGCACTACAATAAAAAGAAGCTACCCAACGGCAACTTCTTTTCCACATACCCCACTTCGTATTCACTTAAATATATCAACGATTTTTCAAATATATCGATCGTTTCTCCACTTATATCAACGATTTTTTCATTATATCAACGATTCGGCACAAGATATCGATTTAACGACAACCTTAGACATCCAAAACGTACAACATACCCTATCCCCCAAGCAACTTACTGCCGAACTCTACGATTAAAAAGATAATCAATAGGATCGCGAGTATCTTTAATGCTACATATGCTACTTTAAAAACAACATAAATGAGCAAGACTATCAAAATAATTGATAAAATTTCCATATTTACTTCCTCCAAGCTTTGCTCTTCTTATCTCATTTTACTCGCCCTAGGCTGTTTATGGAACGGCATAAGATGACATATAAAAAAGAGGATACCTCACCCATCGTAAGATACCCTCTCTTTCAGCTGCTTAAACCATTCTCTTTCTAATTGTAAATATCCCATCTCACTCTTCTCGGCGCTCTTTAATTCTTGATCGGCTTTCTTCATATAAGTACGGGACGCTTCCATATTGCCCTCTACATATTTAATAATCCCTTGTGTACGGTAATATCCACTTAGGTCCATTTTTGTAATAGCCTTTGCATGTTCCTTTGCTTCTTGCAAAGAAAGACTATCCATCTGATAAAGGGCTTTATATAAAAGGTACCAACTATGAAAACTACTAACGAAAAACTTATTTTCTTTCGTTACAGGTAATTGAACAATTCGTTCTATATACGGTATCGCTCTTTCCATTCCCTCTTGATCTGCACGAGCAAAAAAGACGAGCATAAGTCTACTCATTATCTCCCTTATCCCTTTATTCTCTTTTATTTTCTCCTCACTAAGTTCTACTAATCTTTCATCCCAATCTTTCGGTCTTTTATAACTAAATAACTCACTCGATATTTGAATCTCATATAAGTGATTTCTAGCTCTTTCATCATCTTTAATTAAAATAAGAAATTGCATCCCATCACTCATAAGCATTCCTTTTATCGGCACAATTGTAACCGCAAAGATTGCAAAATGGAAAAAGGAAAAATATAAAAGATATTGATAATAACTCACCATGTATATGTAACCGGAAGTAATACCAAATAGTAAACTCGTAATCGGTCCACCTAAAGTGAGCCACGCCCACTTTTTCGAAAGATTCGGTGTCTCTATAGAAGGTGGTACTAATGTTGCAACACCTCCAAAGTACGCCCATAATTTATTTTCTCGAATGCGTAATTTTCCCTTTTCTTTTTGAATAGTAATGGGTCCTACTGTCATAAATTTAAATGTTAAACCACCTATTACACCAAATACTACATGTCCTAGCTCATGAATGGCTAACACTAACAATGAAATTCCAACTATTGCCCATAGGTTCAAAATTACTTCTAATTTCCCAGTTCGGATTACTCCGTATAAAATGGACAGAATTAGCGCCACTGTCATTGAGCCAGCTGGCCTTCTTAAAATATCCACCTTTTTCTCCCCTTAATAAATCATTTTTCTCTGCATTTCGTACATGAACTTCCCGAGATGCAATATCCAAATAAATGAGATTAAACCAATTAACACAAAATCGATATCACTAGCAGCTGTATATATAACGGCAGCCCACCATACATATGCCAATATTGTATTCGTAAATTCATACGCTTTATATCCAGCCTCATGCACAATGTGCTTTAATCCTTCATCTGCGTTTTTCGTCCACATTTTCATAGATTCCATATACGTTACACCTTGTTCAGGGTATAGCTTATTATAACGATTTTTTGTTATGAGCCCGATAATCACTACAGTAGTTAAACAAACAATAGAAGCTACTAAATTCCACACCGCAAATGAAACATTAGTATCCTGCAACAGTGCACGTCTACATGTAATAACTGCATATACAAACCATGCCTGCGTCACTATATCACCTACACGTAAATATATACTTATAATGCCTAATTTTCTGCCTTGTACGCTCTCTTCTTCATCGCGTGCCTCCGCTAACATACGCGTATTCTTCCAAGTGTAGTACATCATTAAGATTCCAAAAATAGTACATATGCCTATAAATGTATTGGATGATAATTTTCTCGGTTCATCCGAGAGTAAATTTAAAGCTATATAAGACGTTAAAAAGCCACCCATCATACTTAATGCTATTTTCCCCACAGAATCAAATTGTTTTTTTCGTTTACTCTTCATCATCCTCTTCCCCCTCCACTAACGTGAATATTTCCTCCACCGATACATTGAAAATTTGTGCGATTTTTAACGACAATACAATAGATGGTGCATAATCCCCGCGCTCAATTAAACTAATCGTTTGCCGTGATGATCCAATCGCTTTCCCTAAATCCCCTTGTGATAAACGATGCTTTGCTCGCAATTCCCTCACTCGATTTTGAAGCTTCATGTCTTCCCTCTTTTTCATTTATTTAATTAAAATTGTAAATAATATCCTTATTTTTGTCAATTATAATTGTCATTTTGACGTTAATAATTGACAAAAATAAATATGTATTATGATGGAAATAACCTATATAATGAATGTGAAATATTAAACAAAGGAAGTGACATATGAATAAAATATCTACTTTTTCCTATATTCTTACTAAGCTTACAGCGACTTTCTTGTTATTATCACTTATTAGCACGCTTCTCTTAACAACTAGTCAACAAACATTATATAGTTTCTTAGCTGGATTACGAGAACTACTATTTGTTCCCTTCGTTCCTATTCTTGCTGCATATGCAATTTTTTGTTCTATTTGCATCGATAAATTGAAATTAAAAACACATACAAGAATGAAGACAATATTACTTTATATTTTTTGCGGCTATTTATTTTTTCTTCCCTTCCTAATATTTAAAGAAGCTAGTCTAATACAGTTCTTGTTACTCGGATCAATTGGAGCAGTATGTTCTCTTTCTTTCTTTTTATTTACAGTCATAGCAACAAAATTTAAGTGGGTACAATATTTCGTACCAAGCATTATGTTTATTATATTTATTACAATCAACTTAGTAGATTTAGAAAGGTTTGGAACATCAAAAGAACAATGGGTCGAAACAAAAACAGATAACTCTTTCGAAGCATCTTTTCAACATTTTAGTGGTGAACATAAAGTCCCAATTGAACTAAAACGAGGTGACATATTAGAATTCACCATTGAATCACGAGCTGAAAATTCGAATGGCTACATGGGAGACGTAAAAATGGCTAGTGAATTTCAAGAGGAAGAAAATTACTTAGCTCCAGCTGGCCCTAATACATATCATTTCGCGGCAATTAAGACAGGAACTTATTACATTATAGTTAGTGGAAATCAGCTAAAAGGAAAGTTAAAAATAGATTGGAATATAAAGTAAAATTTTAATCAACCCTCACCAATCGGGCTTTTACGGGCAACAGGGCCCCCACCTAACTTCTTTGCTTCCGCTGAATTTTGAGGTGGGGGTCTTACCGCCCGGCAAATAGCGGGATAAAATAAAAAAGGCAGTGCTTTTGCACTGCTCTCCTAAATTCTGACATAGAATGGATTTCATATTAGCTTGCGTTTTGTAGTAATACTCGTTTTAACTGCTTACGGAAACGAATACTTAACGTAACCGCTACAATCACAATCACTCCAAAAATGATTTTACCGATATGACCTTCTAACGCTCCAAAGATATCATGTAAGTTTCCACCTAACCAGTAACCACCGATTAAGAAGAATGATACCCAAAATAGAGCGCCTGAATAAATTGTAATGGCAAAACGACGGAATGGTAAATTAATAATTCCTGCAAAGTATCCTGTGAAATGACGTACACCAGGAATAAAGAAACCAATAAAAATCAGGAAGTACCCATACTTATCAAACCACATTCTCGTTAAATCAATTTTTCTTTGTGTTAAAAATACGTATTTTCCATACTTTTGAATGAAAGGCATACCTAATTTATTTCCTAAAAAGTATTGAATCGTCATTCCTACACTTGTCCCAATAAAGGATAGAATGATTAAAATCGGTAAACTTAAATCACCCTTCTGCGCTAAAAATCCCGCATATGCTAATGTGGGCTCTCCCGGAAACGGAAGTGCAATATATTCTAACAGCAAGCCGACAAGTACAACATAGTACCCGTATTGCTGAAATAATTCATGAATCCATTCCATGTCATCTCTCCTTTCAATCACGTACAACTTCTTACTATTATTGTATAAAAAAATTGTCGAAATAACTATCACAATAGCTTACATTTTTATTACATTTTTGTAAGGGTCACACTAATGATTTCTGTTCTTTATTAATTAGTAAAAATCATTTTTTAAGTCAAAATAACAAAAAGACGCATTAATATCATGCAAATTTTATCCATTTTTTAACACTTAAAAACCCCTCTAATTTTGTTCTCAATAAAAAACCACCACAAACTCATCCTAACTTCATATTAGCTTCATATACGTATTGTAAGATTATATCGGAATTTGTTGAAAAATTTAACCAATATATGACTAAGCATTAATTTGAATAAATATAAGTCGTTTTCGAAATTGAAAAAAGGGTGAATACGAAATGGAAGCATATAAAATGCACGATTTTATTAATACAAATGTTGAATCTCATCAAAATGAAACCGTTTTTAATTTACACATGTGTGAAACAAGTGAATTTGACGTAAGTTTAACAAAATCTACAACACTATCTTTTATCGTTTCAAAAAAGAATATTAAAATTGTCACGAAAAAATGGATTAATTCAAATCAAGAAAGCATGATTGGCAAAAGCTACATCATTCCAACAAAAGCTTTTCATTATTTCTTACCAATCATTTCTGAAAATGAAGATGAGCTAAATATTCAAGTTCAAAGTTTTGGACTACGTGGTGAGCTTTTATTAAATGAAAGATTACTTATTGATAAAAACAACAAACACAACAGCAAAATCACTGCATTCTTTGAAACATTAGATGAAAATGTAAATAAAGCTTTACGAGGATTACAACTTCATTGTATGTAAGACTATTACGATAGTAAAAGGAGAATAACAATGAAAAAATTATTATTAAGCGCACTATTATCATTAGGATTTTTAACTCTTCCATTCGCTAGCGCAGAGGCCGCTACAACGAAAGATCAATTAATCGTAAACACTCAGTTAAATAAAATGGATTATTATCAGGATGGAAAATTTATAAAAAGTTTTACTGTCGCTACTGGAAAAGCAGCAACACCTACACCTAAAGGAACTTTTCAAATCGTAAATAAAATTAAAAACCGCCCTTATTATACAGGCAAAATTAAAGGCGGCGATCCACGTAATCCACTTGGTGACCGTTGGCTCGGATTAAATATGGCAGGAACTTACGGAACAACTTATGCAATTCACGGAACTAACAATAATCAAGCAATCGGCAAAGCAACAACACTTGGTTGTATTCGTATGTATAACAATGATATACACTGGTTATTTGAGCGCGTTCAGCAGCAAGCTACTGTCACTGTAAAATAGCCTAAAAACAAGATTTATGTGTAGCCAAGAATTTTATGTCTTGGCTTATTTTATTTATTCATTTACAGTAGCAAAACAACTGTATTTACATATATAATAGGAATAGATTTGATTAGCTGATATTTAAACATTGATAAACGTAGATATTAAAATTATACAGTTATAATGTTTTATAAATTTTATAATACATACTATAATAGAACTACTGTAATTCTGAACTATTCAGTAACACTAAACTATTCCCCTTGCTACCTTCATGATTATTTTATAGCGGGGGCTTATTATATGTATAAACAATCTGAGTCACTCGAAAAATGATGAATTCGAATATTGCAGTAAAAAGCGTTATTTAGGAGGTGTTACTATGACGCATATACTGGTGATTGAAGACAACCCAGATATACAAGAACTAATTCGTGAATTTCTAATGGCACAAAACTTTACTGTTGATGTAGTTGGTGCTGGAACAGAAGGTATTCTTCTTTTCCAAAAAAATTCATACGATCTTGTCCTCCTCGATGTAATGTTACCAGATATAGATGGCTATAGTATTTGTAAAATTATGCGAGGACAATCTGATGTACCAATCATTATGTTAACAGGCTTACATAATGAAGAAAGTGAAATTAAAGGATTTGAGTTAGGTATTGATGACTATATTACGAAACCGTTCCATTACACTGTATTTATTAAGCGTGTAGAGGCTGTATTAAGAAGGGCAGCAACGAAGGAAGCAGAAGCTGCAACTATACTACAATTCCATGAATTGATGTTAAACTCTACAGCATATGCAGCTTATGTTCATGGTAATCAAATTGAATTGACAACAAAAGAATTTGAAATTATTTATACTTTACTGCAAAATCGAGGAAAAGTATTATCAAGAAGTGATTTGTTGAATAAGGTATGGGGCTATGAACATTATGGTGATGTAAGAGTTATAGATACACATATTAAAAACTTAAGAAAAAAATTAGGAATTACTTATATTAAAACGGTGAAAGGCATTGGCTACAAAATCGAATCGTAGCAAAGACAACATCACCAAAAATATTTTCATCAAAACCTTATTATTTTGTATTCTTTTATCACTTTGTCTTTATCAAATTATTTACTTTCTAGCTTCAAACTACGATAAAGAACATTTTGCGAAAGAAAATGGAACGCCGACTACAGAACAGGCGGATTTAGATAGGCAAAACAATCAAAGTAAAACGAATCAAAATAAAGCTGTGTCAGAGGGAAGTATTTCCAATTTCCAATCTTCTATTATAGATTATAAATCTCTTTCTACAGCTATCAATCACCTTTTGCAGCCTAGCCAAACTGCAAAAGCAAAAGAACATACACAAAACCTTTCGGGGAAAAATAGCACTTCTAATCCGCTTACAGAAGCAGAAAAGAAAGCCGCTAATAATGATGCCTTACATACACAAAATGCAGCAAGTAAAATAAATGATATAAATGATAATCCAAAGTTAGCAGATGCGTTGCAGCAATTAGCTCCACATATTGGCGCGACAATGCTTGCATTATCACTACTCGGATCTTTAATTTATACAAAACTAATTGCCAAACCTTTTCAATATATGAGCGATGCTTTAAAAGATATTATGAATCTTGATTTCTCAGATAAAAAACTACTTAACAAAAATACAGATCAAACAGATTTTAATTTGCAAGTAGCCGCTTCACAAGTACCAAATATTGTGAAGAATTTACATGCAAGCAATCAAGATTTAAGAAATGAGCTCAAAAAGGAACAACAATTAGAGCAATCTCGTAAAGAATTTATGTCTATGGTATCCCATGAATTAAAAACACCAATCGCAGCCGTTATGGGACAACTAGATGGCATGATTCACGGAATTGGAGCTTATAAAGATAGAGATAAATATTTAAAACGTTCCTATGAAATGATGCAAGATATTAACATATTAACGGAAAAAATGTCGGAATTATCCAAAATACAAAACCCTCAATTTAAACCGAATTTAGAAGTCATTTCTTTATCTAATATTATTGAGGATGTTATGAAGAAAGTAGATTACTTTGTATCTGTAAAACAATTAAATGTACAATCTAATATTAAACACGACGTACAAATTTTAGCTGATCCTAAATTTATTCAAACTGCTATTTTTAACATTATTTCAAATGCAATTCATTATACAATTGACCACCAGCACGTATATATAAAGCTTTATGAAAAACCAAACGGTTACGCATTAGAAGTATTAAATACAGGTTCACAAATTGATGAAGATAAACTTGCTCATTTATTTGAGCCTTTCTATCGTGCAAACCCTGATAAACACGGTTTAGTACAAGGTAGCGGTCTTGGATTATATATCGTGAAACAAATATTAGATAAACATCAATTTCCTTACGGAATACAAAACACAGCTCAAGGTGTAAAATGCTCCATTGTATTCCCAAAAGCAATGTAGCATTCACTATAATTACATACCCCAAACTCATACTTTATGTGTGAGTGGCGGAATTTTGTAGAGTGTCTTACTCTGTTTCGTTCGCCCGTTATCCTTATTTGGATAGCGGGCGTTTTTTATTACTTAAAAGGAGGATTTTTTATGGATAAGTTTAAATATTCATTGCTCGTTTTATTCGGTGCTTGCAGCTACGGCATACTTTCAACTATTTTCAAACTCGGATTCCTAAGTGGATTTTCAGCACATCAACTATTAGGGGGACAATATGTCTTCGGATGGATTGGACTATTTCTACTCGTTCTTTTCTTTTCACGTCATAAAGTAACAAAAAAACAATTCTTTTCATTACTAACCGTCGGAACAACAATGAGTATGACTGGAATTTTCTACGCTATTTCTGTAGAAGAGCTACCCGCATCTATCGCTGTCGTCCTACTCTTTCAGTTCACTTGGATTGGTGTCATTATCGAAGCAATTGCAAATCGAACATTTCCAAGCCGCGATAAGATCATATCTATCCTTATTTTATTTGCTGGTACATTGTTTGCAGGTGGTATATTTGAAGGCCTCGGACAAAGTTTTTCTACGAAAGGGATTATCTTTGGACTATTAGCTGCTGTCTCTTTTTCATTCTATGTTTTTGCAAGCGGACGCGTTGCTACAGATGTTCCCCCTTATACGAAAAGCTTTCTTATGACAACAAGTGCAACTCTTATCGTATGCCTATTCTTCCCGCCGACCTTTTTAACAGATGGTGCCCTGCAAGCTGGTCTATGGAAATATGCTTTCTTCCTCGGATTATTCGGCGTTGTTGTACCTGTCATTTGTTTTTCAATCGGTGTACCAAAAGTTGGAACAGGACTTAGCACGATATTAGGTGCAGCTGAATTACCAACTGCTATTATCGCTTCTATTACACTTGTACATGAAGTCGTAACCTTCATGCAGTGGATTGGAATTATTTTTATATTGCTTGGAATTTTCACTCCCCAGCTGCTTACGGCTAGGAAAGAAAGGAAACATAATCGCGTGCATAGCGCTTGAAAAAAATACAGAATTTATATAAAGTAAAACTTTAATTAGTGGGGGTTTTGTTCATCCCCCACTGATTATCAGCCCTCACCAATCGGGCTTTTACGGGCAGTTGATCCCCACCTAACTGCTTCGCTTTCGCTGAATTTTGAGGTGGAGTCTTACTGCCCGTTAATGCGGGATAAAAATATAACTGCAATTAAAATAAGTAAATTTATCGGGAGGTATAAATGACTATTTTAAGCATCGTATTTTTTGCTATTATGTGTATCTTCTTCCTAATAAGATATATGAAAGAAAAGAAATTTTACGATTTACTTCTCATTCCCGTTTGTATATATGCAGGAGCAGTGAAAACTCCTTTCGTAGAGTACTTAAACTTTAATACTACATTTAAAATAACGTATGATATTGCAGCTATTATTCTTGTAATCCTTGCTGTACTTTTCTTTTTGAAAGATAAGAAAGAGAATCATACTGCATAACAAAAGACCTTTCATTTACTTGAAAGGTCTTTTTCTCTATCTCATTTTGCCGCTCCATACAGCTTCTCTATCTCATGCTCAATTTGTTTTACATCGATTCGCTCAAATAATGGCTGCACGCTATCAATTCTATTCGGCAACGTATTTTGCGGTTCCCAATTTCGGTTCACAATCGACAATGTGCTTCGAACTCTTTCACTTGAAAATGGTAAAAATGGTTCAAGGAGATTTGCAAAATTAGCAATAAGATAAATACAATTATAAATCGTTTCTTCACATGAAACTGGATTATCTTCTCTTTCTTTCCAAGGCTGCCTCTCATCAAAGTATTTATTTGCAAAACGTACGGCATCGAATATTGTTTCTAGCGCCACCTTAAATGTAGTTTGCTCAATCGCCTCTCCTACATTTTTATATAATCCTTCTACTTTATCCTTCAGTTCTACATTGATAGTTCCCTGCGGCACAATGCCATCATAATATTTTTCAATAAACTTTAATGTCCGGTTCACGAAGTTCCCGTATGCACCTAACAGTTCACTATTATGACTGTAAATGAATTCACGCCATGAAAAATCAGTATCACGATTTTCTGGTGCATTTACTGTTAAAAAGTAACGAATAGAATCTGGATTGTAACGTTCTAATATGTCAGGCACCCATACTGCCCAGTTTTTACTCGTAGATAACTTTCTTTTTTCAACTGTTAAATACTCATTCGAAACGATATGACGCGGGATTGCTTCCTCTCCTATTCCAAGTAAAACCGCTGGCCAAATGATGGAGTGAAATGGAATATTATCCTTGCCGTGTACATAATATGTTTGCGCATCGCTATTCCAAAACTCATGATCATCTTTTCCTGTTTCTTCAGCCCAATATTTACTCGCTGAATAATATCCTGCTACTGCTTCTATCCATACGTAAATTTTCTTATCTTCATACCCTTTCACTGGAATTGGTACCCCGATTGGTAAATCTCTTGATACAGCCCTATCTTGTAACCCTTCCTTTACATATCTTTCCGTTAATTGAATTGCATTATCACGCCATGTTCCTTTTTCTTTTGCGATTTCTACAACTTTTTTAATTTGCTGCTGAAATGTATGCAATGCAAAATAAAAATGCTCTGTTTCCTCTACAGATGGTGTACTACCACATAACTTGCATGTCTTTTCTAACAAATCGAGTGGATCTAAAATAGCTGAACACGCATCGCATTGATCGCCTCTTGCTGCTTCATGGCAATGTGGACATATTCCTTCTACATAACGATCCGGTAAAAACTGCGTACACGTTTTACAGTACGCTTGTTCCACTGTTTTTTTATAAATATAGCCTTCTTCCAATAAACGTAAAAAAACTTTTTGAACAGTTTCATGATGATGCTCGCTATCGGTACGTGTATAGCAATCATACGTAAAACCGAGATCACGAAAACATCGCTGGAATTCTTCATGGTACTTATTAGCAATTTCTTTTGCTGTCACACCTTCTTGTTTTGCTCTAATTGCAATCGGTGTTCCATTACAATCACTGCCCGAAACATACAACACATTCTCACCTTTTGCCCGGTAATAACGTGCTAAAATATCTCCAGGTAACAAACTCGCAATATGACCAAGATGTAACGAGCCATTTGCATACGGCCAAGCGCCTCCAATAAAAATACTCATCTTACATTCCTCCTTTTAAATATAAAAAAGCCCCGCCCTTATCTTAAAAAAGATAAGGGCGGGGCTGTATAAACAGTCGCGGTACCACCTTATTTCGCCAATTACTCACATAATTAGCCTTAACAAGTACGGAGCTATATGCTCTTATACTGTGGTTTTGATAACGAGTACCAACTCTCGTCGCCGCCTACTATTATCATTTGATAAGTTCAGGACGAAGCTCAAAGGCCATTGTTCAAATGAATATTCTTGCTTCTTCTCAGCTACCGAAGCTCTCTGGAAAGAATGTGTTCATCCTACTTTTCCTTTTCAACGCTTTTACGTATAAAAAGTATTGTACGACTTAATCACAGAAAAATCAAACTTTTATTCAGAAAGAAAAGGAAATCCCATCCCCCTGCCGAATAACTATACGTTCACAAAAGGAGTGATAACATTGAACCAAAAACAACTAAGCACTATTAATGAAAAAAGCTGGAATACAGCTGCTTATGAAGCTTGGACGAATCGCCATGGGGCACCGGAGGATTATGCGAAAAAAATCATGGAAGACCCTATGCGCGAGGTAGATCACTATTTACCTTACATACAATCTCCGAAAGGAAAACGTATTATTAATTTACTAGGATCAAAAGGGAATAAGGCCGTTGCTCTCGCCCTTTTAGGCTCTGACGTAACAGTTGTTGATATTTCAGCAAGTAATGCAAAATATGCAAATGAACTTGCTGATGCCGCAGGCGTTTCTATTCATTACATCGTTTCTGATGTACTAGATGTAAATCTCTCCAAATCATTTGATATCGTATTACTGGAGCTTGGTGTACTTCATTACTTTCTAGATTTAAAACCACTTTTCACCAAAATCTCTCAACTACTAAAGCCAGATGGAATACTTATCCTCCGCGATTACCATCCAATATACACAAAGCTATTAGGAGTAGACCACCCATCGTTTCGGGCCAATGGAAATTATTTCGATGAAGAATTGATTGAAGATGATGTTGCTTATAGCATTCTTCTTACAGAAGCGCAGAAAGAATCGTTACCGAAAACAACCATCCGTCGCTGGACATTAGGAGAAATTATTACAACACTCGCCGAAGAACATTTTAAGATTGAAAAACTAATTGAAGAACAGGGACCTCATCAAAAGTGGGTCTTCCCTTCTACTGCCCCAGAAGGAATTGAAGAACAAATACCCGGTCTATATACAATAATTGCGCGAGCATGCAAAAAAGGATCCCTTCACGGATAGGATCCTTTTTGCATGCTCGCGCATATAAGTTGAGGTTGGAGATTACCATAATTCTGTAGAATAGGACACAAGATATTTCAACATTTCGTCTCTGACTTACGTCGTCAAAAAGGGGTATGACCAACATAACGAAGAGTAATGTTTTAGTTGATACTGATAATCGTTATCAACTAATTAGAAGTATACATGATGTTATTTCAAATTTCAATAGCATTTCTAATATTTATTTATGGATTTTATGATATACAAATGTATACATTTTAAGAACTTTTTCTAATACCAATCTGACTCCTTCCATTATCTGCTATAATTTTCATTGAACAGATTAATAACTTCATAATAATGTTTTTATTAATTTCGCTTCAAATATCTATAAATCATAATAAACAGTTTAAATGAGGGTAGGGGTAACGATGAAATATGTTAGTATTCGAAAAAAACTACTGTTCACACTCTTAAGCATTTCTTCTTTATTTAGCATTGCTCTTATTGTTATTCTTTCATTCGCCATGAATCAAGCAAGTGAAATCGAAACGTTAAAAAATGATGTATCGAAAAGAGCGACGATTTTAAAAGAACGTGGCGATTGGTTCCAGGCACAAGTTGCTGGTTTACAAGAATATTTGCTATCACATGATCAAAAAGGATTAGATAAGTTCAACCGAGAAGGGAAAAAATTAGCTGATACTAGAGAGAAAGTAACAAGTGACAAGAAGCTCCCAGAAGGAATGAAAGAAGCCATTTTAATGGGAGGAAAATGGCGTAGCGTCATAGATAATGAGGTACTACCTCTTGCGCATGAAGGAAAATGGGACGAAGCATCTAAAATTGCTTTAGCACAAACAGATTATGTAAATGATCTGTTAGGTCGTTTTAATAAATATACAAATGAAGAGAATGAGAAACGTGACGCATTAATTGCTGACGTCGAGTCTTCTTCATCACTTATTCAATATATTATTTTCTTCTCACTCATTACATGTACATTAACGTCTATTTTATTAGCATGGTGGTTCTCTGGTAAACTCGTTAAACCAATTCGACAAATTGATGAGAAGTTGAAAGAATTAGCTTCTCAAGATGGAGATTTAACGGCTAGATTACACGTAACGAGTAAAGATGAAATTGGTGACATTGCAAATTCCTTTAATCAAATGCTCACTAACTTACAGCATATAATAAAACAAGTTCAACAAACATCAACAAGTGTAAAAGAAGCTTCCGAAAATGTATTTATCGAAACAACCGCTTCTATGGAAAATACCGCAAGGACACAAGAAACTATGAATGCTCTTGAACACAATATTCGTTCACAAGTTTCTAGCATTGAAGAAAGTTCAACCTCAATGGATGACATGGCAACGAGTGTTCAGCGTATTGCTGAGGCCGCCTCTTCTGTTACTAGTTTAGCTGTCACAACCTCAGAAAAAGCAGATGATGGGAATAAAGTCATTGAGAAATCTATTACACAAATGCATACAATTAACGAAGCTGTTAACGCTACATCACAAGTAGTTGAGCGACTCATTACACATACAAATCATATCGATACTGCACTTCAATCTATTTCTAATATCGCCGAGCAAACAAATTTACTCGCTTTAAATGCTTCTATTGAAGCAGCTCGTGCTGGTGAACACGGCAAAGGATTCGCTGTTGTTGCTGATGAAGTTAGAAAACTTGCTGAACAATCTCAACTAGCCGCAACTGACATTAACCATTTACTGCATCAAATTCAAGCCGATACAAAAATAGCAAATGACATGATGACACAAGGTCAAGCAGAGGCTTCTGAAGGAATTACGGTTATTCGTACCGCTGGATCTTCATTCTCAGAAATTGTTAACCACATTAACAAAGTCTCTACGCAAATGCAAGAAATGTCTGCAACTGCTGAAGAGATGGCTGCAAGCTCTGAAGAAATGAACGCAGCTTTAAATAATATCGCTTCTATTTCAAACGAAGTTGCTGCAGAAACATCACAAACAGCACATTCAGCTGGTGATCAAGTAAACAAAATGAGTATCGTGGCTAACAAATCATCTGAAATGAAAACAATCGTACAAGAACTTGAAATTCTCGTTTCTCATTTCAAAACAAACGCTTAAAGTGAAAATGACACAAGCTCAAAGGTATAGGAAAGGAAGTTTTACAGTCTCTCTTTTTTCACTTTAAAATATATCTTTCTATCTCTCATTCCGTCTGCTATAATTCCTAAAGGAAATAAGAAAGCTTTATTCCAACTGGAGTAAAGCTTTCTTTCATTTTTTACATTAATTAATTCTAATACTAAGATTTCACAAAGGAGGCTTTTTATCATATGAATTTTGTAAGTATCAGAAAAAAACTTATGTTCATGATGGGAACGATTTGCGCTTTATTTGGTATCGCCTTAGCATTTATTTTATTTTTTGCTATTGACCAATCTCGTAAAGCTGAAACATTACAAAAAGAAATTTCTCCACTGGCAACAGAATTGAAAGAACGTGGAGATGCTTATCAAGTACAGCTCTCTGCTTTAAGAGGTTATTTACTACAACATGATCAAGTCGAATTAGACAAGTTTAATGAGATGAGTAAACGTCTTGAGGATTCAAAAGATAAACTTCTTTCTAATCCAAATCTTTCTTCATCCGTAAAAAGCACAATGGAATTAGGGTCTACTTGGAGAAAGTTCGTTGAAGAAAAAGTATTCACTCTTGCAAAAGAACAAAAATGGGAAGAAGCTTTACAAGTAGCTTCTTCAGAAAACGGAACTGTCTATAAAGTAATTGGTGACTTCACAAATTATAGTAATGAACAAGCTACATTACGTGAACAATCTATTGAAAAAATTGACCAATCTGCACTCTTAATCGAATATGTTATTTTCTTATCACTTGTTATTTGTATTGTCGCTGCAATTATTCTTGCATGGTGGTTCTCTGGTAAACTTGTGAAACCAATTCAACAAATTGACACGAAACTAAAAGAGTTAGCTTCTCAAGAAGGTGACTTAACGGCACGTCTACAAGTAAATAGCAACGATGAAATCGGTGCTATCGCAGCATCATTTAATAAAATGTTAGAAAACCTACAACATATCATTAATCGTGTTCAAAAAACATCAGTGGAAGTACAAACTGCTTCTGAAAATATGCTAGAAAAAACGAATACATCACGTGAGGCGACAGTAAGAGTCCAAAGCTCGATGTCTAACTTAAATGCAAGTATTCAATCACAAACTTCTAGTATGGAAGAAAGTTCAACTGCAATGGACGATATGGCAGTAAGTGTTCAGCGTATTGCTGAATCTGCTTCATCTGTAGCGGAACTTGCTGTTGCCACATCTGAACATGCTAGCGATGGAAGTACCGTTATCCAAAAATCTGTTTCACAAATGACAACGATACACGAAGCTGTAAATGCTACGTCAGAAGTGGTTGAACGTCTAATCACTCATACGAAATATATCGATACCGCTGTACAATCTATTTCTAATATCGCTGAGCAAACAAACTTACTTGCTTTAAATGCTTCTATTGAGGCAGCTCGTGCTGGCGAGCAAGGAAAAGGATTTGCTGTCGTAGCTGACGAAGTTCGAAAGCTTGCTGAACAATCTAAAACAGCTGCAACAGACATTAATCAATTACTACATCAAATTCAAAATGATACAGAAACTGCTAGCTCTATGATGTCTCAAGGCCGTTCTGAAGCATTTGAAGGCATTCATGTTATTCGTGAAGCTGGTACTTCTTTCACAACAATTGTAGAACAAGTAAATAAAGTATCTACTCAAATGCAAGACATATCAGCAACTGCTGAAGAGATGGCTGCAAGTGCTGAAGAAATGAATGCTTCACTTAATAACATCGCTTCTATCTCGACTGAAGTATCCAGCGAAACCGCCGCAACGGCACAATCTGCTGAACAGAAAGTTATCGTTATGAATGAAATGACAGTAACTGCTGGAAAAATGAAACAAACAGTTGAAGAGTTAGATCAACTCGTATCTCATTTTAAAACAGAATAGATTTTCAAAAAATATCCCTCTTTCAAAGAGGGATATTTTTTTTGAGCTCATTTCCTGCACATTATGCTCATTTCCGTTATAATGAGAATCGATATCATTAAAATATAGGAGGGGCTGCTTATGTCACAAGAAGCATTTGAAAATAAATTATTGGATAATTTAGAAGCTGTTATTGACCCTGAACTAGGTGTTGATATCGTTAATCTTGGATTAGTGTATGATGTTACAGCAGATGAAAATAATAATGCTGTCATTACGATGACTATGACTTCTATCGGTTGTCCAATGGCTGGGCAAATCGTATCAGACGTTAAAAAAGTATTATCAACAAACGTACCTGAAGTCAATGAAATAGAAGTAAATGTCGTTTGGAATCCACCGTGGTCGAAAGAACGTATGTCACGTATGGCGAAAATCGCATTAGGTATTCGCGACTAAATAAAGTGGAAATTTCATCATTTGCGGATAGCGGGATAAAGAAAAGACCTGACTAGGATGTCAGGTCTTTTCTCTTATTATTTTACGCCTACTGCATCATAAGCTTTCGTTACAGCTTGTACAGCTTTAGAATCTTTACCGTATAAATCTTCGGCTGATTGAAGAGCAGCTTGACGCATCATTTTGAAGTCAGAGTTTGCAGTTAAATATTTCGTAAGAGCGCGGTAGTAAATTTTTTCTGTCGCTTCACGGCCCACTCCAGCTACTTTCACGTCGTAATGATCTCCGCCTTCAGATACTAAATAAGCAGCTTTATTATTAATACTACTGTTAATATGAACGCCACCATTATCAGCTGTTCCAGTATAACGTTTACTATAGTGATCTGGGTAACCTTCACCTGGTTTTAATGGGTTTGGAATAGACGCTGGATCTTTTAGTGAACGAAGTGCATCGCCTGGTTTTCCAGGTGTATAAATGTCAGCACCTAAATCCCAGCTCTTCTTCTCAACCATAACACCCATAATATCGGATAACGATTCATTTAACGCCCCTGACTCATTTTTATAAACAAGGTTTGCTGTATGTTCAGTTACAGCATGCGTTAATTCGTGACCGATAACATCAAGTCCAGCAGATAATGGAATGAATGTTTTTCCATCGCCATCACCATACATCATTTGCACACCGTTCCAAGCTGCGTTATTCCAGCTCTCTCCTACGTGAACAGTTGAAATAAGCTTCGCACCTTTATCATCGAAAGAGTTACGATTAAATGTTTTTTTGTAGTAATCATATACTTTTCCTGCATTTACATGCGCATCAACTGCAGCTTTATCTTCGAAGAACTTAGATTTACTTTCAACTTCTTCGCCTGTATATCCAAGCCATTGTGAGAATAAATTAAACAAGTTTTCATCCATATTTTCTGCATCAAATGTGTGAATACCTTGTCCTCGTTTACCGTCAAATAAGTTGAATACTCCCGTTTTTTCATCTTGGGCAATTTCAAATGATTGTCTAGCACCTAATACTCCGTAGCCAAACCCTGTAACGTGATCTACAGCATTATATTTCTCAATAACATTTCCATTTGTTGCATCAACAAAATAATGCCAATACCCTGGAGCTGGTTTTGAAATCGATGCCTTAACTAAGTATGCAAGGTAGTAATTACCGTCCTTTTCATATACAAATAAATCTTTTTTCACACCGTCATAATTCTTTACTTTACCAATTTCTTTCTCAATATCTGCCTTTGCAATTGTTTCTGCTTGTTCCGCACTAATGCTTGCAGATGCAGGGATATTTTTATCATCTAAATTCGGAATAACTTGTCCGAAGAATGCTTTTACATTATTCTCTTTATCAAGTGTAACAGTTTGATCAGAACCGTACACAGGAATGTTATTATGTTTCTCAACTAGCTTCACATGTGTCGTGTCAGATTCAGCGTCTTTTTCTTCTCCAACGATATTAAAATGCTTTTCAATATTTCCTGCTAATTTAAACATATCTTTCTTACTCTCTAAGTATTGAAAGACCGTCTCTTTTTTATCTAGTCCTTCCGGTGCTTTCCATTCTTCACCTATGTATGCAGGTGTTTTAAATTCTTGATGATATTGAATTTTTTGTTCTTCCGCTTTCGTTGTCGTTGCCCCAAACGCTCCAAATCCCCCGGCGATAACAGTTAACGCTAATGCTGATGAAATGACTTGCTTTTTCACTATAACATTCCCCATTCCCATAAAGATTTTTGACACTTTTATAAAATTCTGATTTTTACAGCCGATACCTCTACCGAAAATTTGAGAAACATTTTTCAGATAATTCCAATCAAAAAAGAGGACATCCTATCAGATGTCCTCTTTTCTATAAGCCTTTTATTGTTTTTTCAATTCAATTGCTAAATAGTGTGATTGCTCTTTCGCTTGAATGTGAGTATCTTCTTCTACAGATTCTGCTGCATCACGCATAACAAACGTTTCACCATTTATTACACTGCTTCCTTCAATTTGAACAAGATACAATTGACGGCCTTCTCGCACAGGAAAATGAATTTCTTTTCCGGCATCTAACGATAAAGAATATAAATTTGCATCTTGGTGAATTTGAATTGGTGCCTCTCCTTCTACTGGAGATACCATATGGAACCATTCGTTTTCACGCTCGCTCCAATCAAATTTAAACTCACCATAGTTTGGTTTATGATCCGCACGATCTGGTAAAATCCAAATTTGTAATAAACGTAGTGTTTCATTTCCTAAATTATGCTCGCTATGAAATACACCTGTGCCAGCACTCATATATTGAACATGTCCTCGCTCAATTGTTCCGCGGTTCCCCATGCTATCCTCATGTGTTAAAGCACCATCTACAACGTACGAAATGATTTCCATATCACGATGCGGATGCATATCAAAACCAGTTTGTGCAGCTACTAGATCATCATTAATAACACGTAACGCTCCGAAGTTCATGTTATTTGGATTATAGTAATTGGCAAAAGAAAAATGAAAATGTGTATTTAACCAACCATGATTTGCTCTGCCCATATTTTTATGATCAACTTTTCTAAACATATCCTTCACCTCATACTATATCGAATTCGAGATTTATTTTTAAATTTTTTCTCACTGTAATTTTTTTAGTAATTGTAATAATTGATGTTGTTCTTCTACATTTAATTTTTGAAACTGCTCCGCTTGGAATGTTTCTTGAGGCGGGACGATTTCTTCATATAAAACTTTTCCCTTTTCTGTTAACGAAATATATTTTGTAGTACCTTCTTGTTCACGACGAATCCACTCTAGCTGCTCCATTTTATTTAAAAGCTGCGTGATATTTCCCTTCGTAACAAATAGCTTATTTCCAAGCTCTTGCTGCGTTAGACGATTATGCCCTCCAACTTGAGCTAGTACATCAAACTGAGCGGCAGATACATTCCATTCTTTCAAATGCTGATTCGTCTCACGAATACTCTTATTATAAAAGCGTGATAAACGAAACCATAATAGTAATCCGAGTCTATCTTCTGTTTTCATTTCATCACCTCGCTCGTTTCATATCATTAGTTTAGAACTAAACTTTATAAAAGTCAAATACTTATTTTTAATAAGTATACAGAAAGCACAGCGCTATTTCTCCACTATGCTTTACATTAACTTTCTATTCTTATATTCATCCAATTTCCTCTCCGCGAACTTCCTCGCATCTTTTTCAATCCATCTATCTTCGTACACTTCACTTCCAACATACAATACTTCTCTCTTATGCTGCATCGCATGACGAAACTCATGCAGTAGTGTTTTGAGCACCTGCTCATACTCTTCCCACATACAAACAAAAATTAATTGTTTTTCTTTATGATAAAAACCACCTACTGGGAATAGGAATTCTTCTTCCTCTTCCCCTAATGATAGAAGCACATCGTTTGCATCACACGTATCACAAAAAATAACGGGCGTTTTACATGCTTCAATAAGAGAAAATAAATCCTCTCTCAGCTTTTTGACATCCCAATGAAGCTCCGAATCCAACACATACCAATTCTCTACCTGTTGATATACATTTTGAAACTGGAGTTCCATTTCTCTTTATTCCCCTTTCCAAGCACCCTTTTTCTATATGTATGCCACAATATGGTAAATATTAAACGTATTCTTTCATCCTTGAAAAAATGCCAATAAAAAAAGAACCTATGTCGACATAGATTCCTTTTCCGTAATCACTTTTTTTTTCATCACTTTTTTTAATACAAAATAACCAATTGCACAAACAATAGCAGCAAGTGCAAAGTATTTCACATATGGCCCCGCAACTTTATTAATGCTTTCCCACTCTGTTCCTAATTTAAACCCTAAATATACAAACACAATTGACCACGGAATAACAGCTAATGTAGTTAGCGTAATAAACTTAGCATGTGACATTTTCGCAATACCCGCCGGTATCGAAATAGCATGACGCACAACCGGAATAAAACGTGCGGTAAAGATAACGCCAGTTCCGTAACGATTAAACCAATCTTCAGCATAATCAATATGTTTCTTCTGAATTAAAATATATTTTCCATATCGCTCAAGAACAGGTCTTCCTCCGTATCGACCGATCCAATAAATGAATAGTTGTGCAATTACACCACCAATTGTACCAAACGCGACAGCGCCCCAAAATGTAATGCTTCCTGTTGATACTAAATAACCTGCATAAGACAATACGATTTCACTTGGAATAACCTCTAGCATTAATCCAAGCATAATTCCCCAATAACCAAGTCCTTCTAAAAAAACTAAAACCGAATGAATCAACTCTCCTAACATCATTTACCTCTCTTTACTGTTTTCATTACAAAAATAAAAGTACAAGCAGGAAATATCTTGTACTTTATTTTTTAAAATTTAGTTAGTCTTCGTATCCCACTTAAAGATTTTATTTAAGAATTTATATACATTCTTCGACTCTTTTGTCAGAAGTGGGCCTAAAATGGATAGTATAAGCACGTATAGTGCTGAGAAGGGTTTCAGTACTGACATTAAACCACCGGCGATACCGATATTAGCCATAATGATGGAGAACTCTCCTCGTGAAACGATTGTTAATCCGATATTTGTTGATGCTTTATGAGATAACCCTGCTTGTCTTCCTGCAATCATTCCTGCTACAAAGTTGCCGATTATTGTAAGAAGGACAGCACCTAACGTTAACCATATCGCTCCGCCTAATGAGAACGGATCAATACTTAACCCGAAGCTGAAGAAGAAAATAGCTCCGAAAAAGTCTCTGAATGGAACAACAAGATGTTCAATTCGATCACTATGCTCTGTCTCAGAGAAAACTAATCCTAGAAGAAGTGCCCCAATCGCTTCTGCAACGTGAATTGTTTCTGAAAAACCAGCAATGAAGAATAACGAAGCAAATACTACAATAATAAAGATTTCATCTGAGCTAATATTGAGCAATTTATTTAATAACGGCGTAGCCTTTCTAGCTACTATAAAGAATAGAAGCATATATCCTAAAGCAATTCCAATTGAAGTAAGGGCGCCTAAGAAGGAAGCGTGATCCCCTAGTACTAAACCAGAAACAACTGATAAATATACAGCAAGGAATATATCTTCAAACATAATAATTCCTAAAATTAATTCGGTTTCATTATTACCAGTTCTTCTTAAGTCCACTAACACTTTAGCAACGATAGCGCTAGAAGAAATCGTAATAATACCCGCAATAATTAAGATTTCTAGTAATGGGAATCCCATTATAAATCCGTATAACAAACCAAGTGAAAAGTTAATTAAAATATAAATCGTTCCGCCAATCGCAATAGAGCGTCCAGATTTAATTAGTTTTTTCATTGAAAATTCTAATCCTAGATAGAATAGAAGGAATAGAACCCCAATCCGTCCAAGGAAGGAAATTACACTTGCACTTTCAATAAATTTGAGATCGATAACACCTATTGTCGGTGCATGCGGTCCTACTAACATTCCGAGAACAATTAGAAAAGGAATTACTGAGAATTTAAATTTTCCAGCAATTACCGCTGCAATTGCCACTAAAACTAAAGCTGTACCAACTTCAAAAATTAACGTATCCATCTAGTCAGTCCCCCCTATTTGAAAGTAATTCATTAATGATTTTTTTAATTTCTTCTCTCTCACCTGAAACTACAAGCATATCTCCTTCTTCAATTACTGTTTCTGGTCCTGGATTAAATAGCTTCTTCATGTTCTTCTTCATAACTGCGATTATCGTTACGCTATATGTTTTTCTTATTTCAAGATCGCCAATTGTTTTTCCGATTGCTGGAGCTGTATTCTCCACTTTGAACCACTCAATCGCTAAACCTTCAAAAACCATCTCAACATTTTCTAACGCCCTAGGCTTATATACCATTCCACCTAATATTGCTGCGATTTGCCTTGCCTCTGAGTCACGTAGTGAAATACTTGAGATGCTTTCTTCATGGTCTGAATCAAAATGATACATTTCTCTACGCCCATCATCATGAATGACAATTACCATCTTTTCGTTACCTTTCGTAACGATTTGAAACTTATAACCAATACCCGGAAGTTCACTTTCTCTAATATTCATTTTTAGCTCCTCCATAACTTATTTATTTTAATTTTCTGTTTTTCTGTCTTTTATTCATCCAATCAACTTTAGAAATTCTAACCACTCAGGATATTTGTGATTTGGAAATCTTTTATTGTAATAATAAGTTGCCCCTAAAAAGATACTTAAAGATGTAATGATAAAAAATATATTACTTCTCATTTTCAAACTCTCAAGGCTTACTTTCAATAAAGAATCTTCTTTCAAATTATCCCCACTTTCTCGCTTTAAATTTAGTTTTTTAAAATGTAAATAATTCTAAAAATATTACGATGTAACATAATCATAACACAAAATTGATTTAAGTAACATAATTTTTTAGAAAAATTGATTCTCGTATATTTTTTGCATATAATTTTCTTATTACGAAAAAAAGGAAGTGTATTATATGGTTGATATCTTTAGCAGATTCCTTGAGGTAACGAATAATATTTTATGGTCATATATTCTTATTGCAATGCTAATCGGCTTCGGTCTTTACTTCTCTTTTAAATTAAAATTTGTCCAAATTACTCATTTCAGTGAGATGGTCAGCTTAATTAGTAAAGGGTTTAATCGAAAAGAAAAAAAGAAAGATAGCATCTCTCCATTCCAAGCATTTTGCTTAAGTGCAGCAGCACGTATCGGTATCGGGAACTTAGCCGGTGTAGCACTAGCAATTTCAATGGGTGGACCTGGCGCAATATTTTGGATGTGGTTTATCGCAATTATCGGAGCAGCTACTAGTTTCGTAGAATGTACGCTCGCTCAAATTTATAAAGTAAAAGATGGTAGCAGGTTCCGTGGTGGGCCGGCATATTACATGGAAAAAGGATTAAACAAACGCTGGATGGGTGTTTGGTTCTCACTTCTTATTACAGTTGCGTACGGATTAATTTTCAATTCAGTACAAGCGAATACAGTAACAATAGCGTTTGAAAATGCTTTTGGACTAGAGCGAACAATCGTAGGAGCTCTATTAGCCTTATTAGTTGCAGTCATTATTTTTGGTGGTATTAAGAGCATTTCACGTATTACAGAAATGATTGTTCCGCCAATGGCAATCGTTTATATCGGCGTGGCTATTTTTGTCGTTATTAACAACTTCAATATGTTACCAAGCATTTTCATGGAAATCTTTAACGGTGCATTCGGTTTAGACCAAGCCATCGCTGGTGGTATTGGAGCAGCAATCAAGTTCGGAATTCAGCGCGGTTTATTCGCGACAGAAGCAGGTATGGGTAGCTCTCCTAACGCAGCAGCAACATCAGATGTATCTCACCCTGTAAAACAAGGACTTGTTCAAGCATTAGGTGTTTTCGTAGATACATTCTTAGTATGTACATCAACAGCATTTATCGTATTATGTTCTGGACTTTACAAAGGATCAAATTTAGAAGGTATCGAATTAACACAAAACGCTTTAAGTTCACAAATCGGACCGTGGGCAAGCACTTTCTTAGCGATTATTATTTTCCTATTCGCTTTCAGTTCTCTACTAGGAAACTACTATTATGGTGAAACAAATATTGCATTCATTAAAGAAAGCAAAACATGGTTAATGATTTATCGTGTTGCAGTTGTCGGAATGGTATTCTTCGGATCAATCGCTGCTCTTAAAACAGTTTGGAGTTTAGCTGATTTATTCATGGGACTAATGGTATTCACAAACTTAATTGCCATCTCATTCCTTAGCAAATTTGCTTACGCTGCATTAGTAGACTATTTGAAGCAAAAGAAACAAGGAAAAGATCCAGTTTTCGTTGCAAGCTCTATCCCTGGTTTACAGAATACAGAGTGCTGGGATGGACAGGATGTAGAAGAAAAACAGAAGGCTGTGTAATGATTAAAAGCAGAAGCGGCTCGCTCAGAATCGCAGGACATTGGAGCTCTCGACCTTGAAGCGCTTTTTGCTTCGAGCGAGAGAGCGAAATGACCGGAGATTCTAGCCGCTGGAGCTGGATATCGTTAAAAGCAGAAGCGGCTCGCTCAGAACGCAGGGCATTGGAGCTCCTGACGAAGAGGCGCTTTTTGCCTCACAGGAAGGCGCGAAATGACCGACTGTTCTAGTCACCGGAGCTGGATATTATATAAAAGCAGAAGCGGCTCATTTAGAACAAGAGCTATATATCAAACAAAATCCCTATTACCTCACCGTAATAGGGATTTTTATTTACAACAGTTCATAATTTGTTCAAATTAATTTCAGCAAAAGGGTTGTTTTATATCAATTACTAGATTATAATAATTATAAATTAGTAATTGATATAACATAACAACTCAAAAGGAGATTGATCATAATGAACAAACAAGTAATCGAGGTATTAAACAAACAAGTAGCAGACTGGAGCGTTTTATTCACAAAACTTCACAACTTCCATTGGTACGTAAAAGGGCCTCAATTCTTCACATTACACGAGAAATTCGAAGAACTTTACACAGAATCAGCTACTCACATCGATGAAATTGCAGAACGCATTTTAGCAATTGGCGGCAAACCAGTAGCAACAATGAAAGAATACTTAGAACTATCTTCTATTCAAGAAGCAGCATACGGAGAAACTGCAGAAGGGATGGTCGAAGCAATTATGAAAGACTACGAAATGATGCTAGTCGAACTGAAAAAAGGCATGGAAATCGCTCAAGACTCTGACGACGAAATGACATCTGACCTACTACTAGGCATCTACACAGAACTAGAAAAACACGCTTGGATGCTACGCGCGTTCTTGAATCAATAATAGATTTTAAAGCGGAGGTGACTTGCTCAGAACAAGAGGGCATTGGAGCTCCTGACGAAGAGGCGCTTTTTGCCTCACAGGAAGGCGCGAAATGACCGACTGTTCTAGTCACCGGAGCTGGATATCATTAAAAGCAGAAGCGGCTCGCTCAGAACAGGAGGGTGTTGGAACTCCTGATTACGAGGCGCTTTTTGCCTCGAATGAAGGAGTGAAACAACCGACTGTTCTAGCCGCTGGAGCTGGATATCATTAAAAGCAGAAGCGGCTC
>NZ_QPEL01000280.1:0-1374 GCF_008368965.1 Bacillus sp. AY2-1
GTAGGAACGAGTGGATTGGCGACGTTGATCCATATGCAATTATTGAAAATGAAAAGGAAAGAAAAACTTGCTCACTATGTAAACAAAAAAATAATAAATTAGTTTTTCATATAAAAAATAAATTTAATGGAAGAAGAATAAATGTTGGTAGTTCATGTATTAATGACTTTTCTTCTTTAGAATATCCTTCAGGGGTATCTAAGAAAGAAGTAATGAGAAGTGCAAATCAAAAATATAAATTGCAGAATTTAATTTTCATGTTCCCTGGTATTGAGGGCATTGTTAACAATTGGGAAAAAGAATTAGAAATGTATGAGATACTCATCCCTCACAAAATAGAACAGGAATACTTGGAAACAGGAAAAAAATTAAAGAATTCATATGATAATTATATTAACGGGAAAGTTAATATAATAGATGCTGGAACGATAAAAAAATATTTAAATGACAGAAAAGAATTTTTGGCTAAAATGAGTAAATACGAAGAACTCAATAAAAATCAGGATTTTATTGTAACAAGGAAAATGGCAAATTGGTTAC
The DNA here is from genome assembly GCF_008368965.1 of Bacillus sp. AY2-1. Lineage (NCBI taxonomy): Bacteria > Bacillati > Bacillota > Bacilli > Caryophanales > Bacillaceae > Bacillus > Bacillus sp. AY2-1. The sequence goes on from NZ_QPEL01000280.1 coordinate 541, forward strand.
AGCGCAGGCATGATTTTAAAACAATTGAGATATTAAAAATTAAAGGATATATAACAAAAGAAAGTGCATATAAGGTTTTAGAACCCAATTTTATAGAGTCGTTAATACCAAAATTTAATCGACATTTTCAAAAAAATAATATACAAATCGTAAGTTATAATAAAGAGTATTCTTATTTTAAAATAAAACCTTTTTATAACCTTAATTTTCATTTAAAAATAAGCTGTTATAAATTAATAAGGACTTTTAGTTCATTAATATTCGATAATAAACCAAACATAGCTCCTAGTTTAAAAAATATCTTTCAAACTGCAGAATTATTTTCTGAGGTTGAACAAGAAATTGTGATTAATGAGCTGAATAGAATTAAATCCAATATAACTATGAAGTTACTTCATTTTGGGTATGATTACGACCATTTTGAATATAATGAATTAGACTTATTTGATAAGAGAATTAATAAATTTATTGTAGTAAAAATGAATAAGTTTCTTGAAGAATTTAAGGGTGTCGCTTTTGGTCTAATGAACCCCGAGGAAATTGAAAAATATGTAGATTACGAGTTAAATGGTAATTCAAAAGCATACACTCATGAAGAATTGTGGGCAATCCGTGATAGAAGAGATGATACGACCGAAGAAAACTAGACGAAAGTAAGATATGTAGAATTCCTCATACAAAAAACAACTATTTTTTATCTTCATCCTTGATTGAAGTACAGAAACAAATTTAGAAATATGCAATATTGCATAAAAACGCCCTGTTACTCTTGCTATAATTTTAAGTGTAAAATGTTGCATCCAACATTTTATAATTTTCTATATTCATTAATAT
>NZ_QPEL01000281.1:0-878 GCF_008368965.1 Bacillus sp. AY2-1
TAACAATTGGAGGTGCAGTTCAGATTACATCCTACTCTTTTGTTTAATCATACCCAATAAATAGACTTTTATAAGATCTATTTAAGGTCTAATTTTGCTAAATCATGTTGTAAAACATTATTTCCTTCTTGTGGGTTAAATACGATTGCACTAAGACCAAAAACATTCGTAACAACATCTCTATCTTTCGGACGAATGATTCTTACTTCATAAGCAAACAGTGTTGGAGGAAGAGCTGCTGAACGAAAAGTAACATATCGATTAGGTGGCAATGTTTGTGTTGAAGGGTCTATTAATGGTAACAATACCGGAGAACCAGATGACCAATCAAACATTTCAACAGTTACTCTACGAGTATCATCTGGATCAACATTCATAGCCTCCACAGTAAGAAACAACGTAGCAGAATGTCTACGTAATACACCCGTTGATAAAGTCTCATTGTGATGTTCACAACATTTTTTCGGAGGGTGACCATAGCCATAACTCATACCAATCCCCCCCTTTCATTTACAATTAAGGACAAGTATTCCTTATAATATATAATGTTAGTATTCTTTTAGTGCAAGGTATAAAAGCGGATTTCCATCTGTATTTTTGGATATTTTTTTCATTTATTCGCTTTTAAAGAATAAAGTGAAACTTTAATCAGCAATCAGCCCTCACCAATCGGGGTCTTACTACCCAGCAAATAGCGAGATAAATCTATTTTGAAAAGGACCTGCTCCATTCATTCGTAAAAGCATAAAGTAAATGGAATCCGTTAAAACACATGAGTGACCCCTTGGTTTTCCCTTCCTATTAAAAGGAGGAACTGTTATGGGCTTTGGTGGTAGTTGTGGCGGCTGTGGCTTCGCTGGAGGATTTGCTTTATTAGT
>NZ_QPEL01000282.1:0-1237 GCF_008368965.1 Bacillus sp. AY2-1
ATTTAATCAAACGCATAGTTTATTTTGTGGTATTACTAGTAATTGCTTAACTGTTTATGAAAAATATTTTGGTTTTGTAACTATTCCACTCATGTCTTTAATGGCATTTTGTTTAATTTTTGTATTATCTTTTTTTATAAAGATAGAAGAGAAATGGGTAGGAGAAAGTGTAAAATGAATTTGGTTCTGGTGCAAAAATAGTATGAAAGATAATAAATCCAATAGCTTCTTAATGGGATCATCTCTTACGCTGCAAGTCCAAATAATTGATGGATGAATGCTTTTTGATTTTGGACAGACCGATCCCGTAAATCAGCCTGTTGTTTTTTAATCATATGTATGGCTTCTACTCCAGAAAGAATGGATATAGCTGTGTCAAAACATTTGAGTCCTAGCATAAAACAAGATCATCGCTGCTTTATAAAGCGATGGTCTTGTTCTACTATTATGTTATTCAAGTACTCCTGTTGTTAAGTCGCATACTACCAGGTATGCTTTTTTCCTTTTTCAATTGTTCAATTAAAGTAAAAAAACGAAGCAAAATCCGACACCTTTACACTTGTGTAAAAGTGAAAAACGAAGCAAAATCCGACACCTTTACACTTGTGTAAAAGTGTAAAGGTGTAAAAAATATACTAATACAAATAAAAGGATGTAATGAAAATAATGTCAATCAGCACAAAATCAGATCCATTTTTTCAAAAATTTCTTTAGTAAACTTAATTTGAAGATGCTGTACTTATAGTTAATTTCAAGAAAAAACTGTACCAATACTCGTATATATCAAAAGAATACAGAGCCTAAATACTTTCAAAATGGAATAATAAAAAAATTTCACGTGAAATTAAATTTATATAATTATAGCTTGATAGCGATGGGGAAGTACCAAACATCAATCAACTTAAGGATGTTTGGTATCAACCCTTGTCGATTTAAAAATATCATAAATATATTGTAATATCTTGTAAAAATTATATAAATTGGATAAAATGATGATTGTAAATACTATATTTACCAATTTACATACTATATTTACCAATAGTTATGTTTGGAGGAAAATACATGATAAAAAATTGTAGTTTGCAATAATCAAGTAAAAATCTATTATTAATTATTCCAGAAGCTTTTTAGAGATTTCCTAAATAAGTGATACTTATACTAATTAAGCAAATGGTTTAGCTTTCTTTAATTTAAGAACACTTAAAACAGAAACTCAAGTAACTAATGCATAGAGTTC
>NZ_QPEL01000283.1:0-3662 GCF_008368965.1 Bacillus sp. AY2-1
TTCAAAAGGTATTAAAAAACATCATTGCTGAGGGTGTAACAGAAGGAACCGAAACTAATATTTCACCAAATGAAATCCCTAACGATAGCAATTTAATTGATTATTATAATATAGATTCAATAATGGTTTTAGAAATTTTATTGAAAATAGAACAAACATTTGAAATAGAAATTCCAGATGAAGAACTTAGTGTCGATCTTGTTAGCACAGTTGAATCTTTAACTACTTATATTATAGAAAAGTTAAATAAATAATAAGAAGAACTATGGGGGGAGGAAAAGGTGTGTATTCAATAAAAGTAAATAATCTTCAGAAAGAATATCGCTTTCATCGAAAGGAGCCTGGGTTTCTTGGTTCTATTAAATCTATGGTAAATAGAAAGTACGAGCAGAAAATAGCGGTTAATGATTTAAGTTTTAAATTAAAACAAGGAGATTTTGCTGGTTTTATTGGTCCTAATGGAGCAGGTAAAACTACAACTCTAAAAATCTTAACGGGAATTTTAACGCCCTCCCATGGTGAAGTTGAAATAATGGGATGTGTACCGTGGAAGAGAAGTTTGGAACATCGAAGACAAATATCGATTATGATGGGAAATCGAGGACAACTAATTTGGGATTTACCTCCATTGGAAACTTTTGAACTTAATAAGGAATTATATTCTATATCAAGTAAGGATTATAAAAATCGGCTTGAAGAATTATCTGGTTTATTAGAAGTTGAGCATTTGCTCAAAGTTCAAACAAGAAAATTATCTCTTGGTGAAAGAATGAAAATGGAAATGATTGCAGCTCTTCTTCATGCTCCTAAAGTTCTGTTTTTAGATGAACCAACTATAGGGTTAGATTTGTTTGCTCAAAAAAAAATTAGGGGTTTTCTCAAAGAATATAATCAACGTTATAATGCTACAATTCTGCTAACAAGTCATTATTTAGATGATATACAAGATCTTTGTGAGAAGTTAATGATATTAAATAAAGGGAATTTAGTATATAACGGTTTAACAGCAGATATAATGAAAGATTTTGATGTTAATAAGTATATATCTGTTAGTTTTAAAGAAAAAATATCCTCATCACAAATTGAACGATTAGGAGCAAAAGTTACATTGCAAGAGCAAAACAAAATGGTATTATGTGTGAATAAAAATGAAATGAAAAATGTAGCTACAATTTTATTAAATTCTTTTCCTATAGAGGACTTAACAGTAGAGAATATCTCAATAGAAGGCGTAATAGAGAAAATTTACTCAAAATCCAACAAACAGCTAATTAGGGGTTAATCACATGAAAAAAGCTATACCAATAAATGCTTATTTTAAAATTGCACAAACAAGTTGGCTTAGAGGAATAGAATATCGTTTTGGGGTATTCTATATGATTTTAGAAGCTTTTTTACCCACAGTTGCAATGTTTTTGATGTGGAAAGCTATTTATGCAAACGGAGATACAGTAGCTAATTATTCACTTAATCAATTAATAACTTATTTTATTGGTGCTCGAATAATAAACTATTTAATTTGGTATCAGGTAGATTGGGATTTGAATGAGAAAATAAATAAAGGAATATTAAGCAGTCTGTTATTGAAACCAATTGATGTTCAAGCTTACTATGTTTCTGAAATGATAGGTGATAGGTTTGTAAAGTTTTTCTTGGGTTGTATACCTTTGTCCATAATCATGCTAATTTTAAAAAAATATATTAGTATATCTTTAGATTTAAAGTCCATAATAATATTTATTATTGCAATTATAGGATCAGCGGCTCTATGGTTTCTATTGTCATGGATAATTGGCTGCTATGCATTCTGGGCACATAACCTGGTAAATATTTTATTTGTAAAGCATTTAATTATAACTATACTGTCAGGAGGATTTTTTCCGCTAGATTTGTTACCACATACAATAGTAAGGGTAATAGATTTTACACCTTTTCCATATCTAGCATTTTTTCCATTAAAAATAATTACTGGATCCGCTAGTCAAGATTATATAGTACATGGACTTATAGTCCAACTGATTTGGATAATATTATTTTTCATATTAGGGAGAGTAATTTGGAGAAAAGGGGTTAAAAATTATGTGGAAGTAGGTGGATAAAATGAATAAAATAAAGGTTTTTAAAAAAATAGCTACATTAAGTTTACAAAAGGATTTAGAATACCGAGCAAATTTTTTCGCTATGGTTGTATCAGGATTACTTTGGATTAGTGTACCATTAATATTCTTTAAAGCTATATATTTAAATGTAGAAAATATATTGGGATGGCAATGGGCCGAAATGTTAATTTTAGTAGGGACATATATGATTATTGATGCAATTATGATGTTCTTAATGATACATAATATGGGTATGCTTCAAAATGACATTATGGATGGAAGACTGGATTTATTGTTGATAAAGCCTATTGATTCTCAATTTTACGCATCATTTAGAACTTTGAATTATACCCAAATATTGAATGTAATTCCAGGGATGATAGTTGTAATTATTGGAATGAATTCAATGTCCAATGTTTTAAATTCAATTAATTTATTGGGATATTTTCTCTATTTATTTTCAGGAATGATTATTTACTACTGTATTTGGTTTATGTGGACCATTACAGCTTTTTGGTGGCCAAGTATTCAAAATAGAGAAGGAATGTTTTTAAGTACAATAATAATGGCTAGATTTCCAGATGATATTTATCAAGGCATAATAGGAATGATCTTCAAGTATATGTTCCCCATTGCTTTAGTTGCTAGCCCTGCTGCAAAAATAGTTACTGGAAAATTAGATATTGTATTGGGAATACTTACTTTTGGGATTAGTATAGTGCTTTTAATTATTACACGTTTTGTGTGGAATAGGGGATTAAAAGCGTACAATAGTTCTGGAAACTAAATAAAAGGAGTTTTATTAACATGGCAAATATCGCTGCTAGCATTGTACTAATCACAAGAAACAAGCTCGAACGTATACAGCATACTTTGAAATCGCTTTCTCTACAGAATACCAGGGGGATTCTTTTTGAAGTAGTTATTGTTAATAACGGTTCTACTGTGGATTACACGTCAGTAATAGAGTTGTATAAGGGGCAACTACATATGCAGTATACAGAAAGAGAAGCTGCATCTATTGCAAAAGCTAGGAATATAGGAATTAAAATGGCAAAAGGAGATATCATCATTTTTTTAGATGATGATATCTTATTTGGATCGCAATTTATATACGAGCATATAAAACCGCATTTAGAAAGTAAAGATGAAGTCGTTGTTGTAGGTGACCGTTATAATGTATTTTTTGGGAATATAACTTCTCATAGGACAGAAACAATCATACATAATGCATTATTAAATGATATAAATCAACTAAATGGAACAGCTAGAGAAGATTTTTATGCCAAACAAACGTTTAAATTGTTTGGGTGGCATCCAAATGGAGGGCATATTGCATGGACCTGCTTTGTAACACGAAATGCCTCGGTTAGTAAAAAGTTGTTAGAAAAGGTAAATTATTTTGATGAAAAGTTCCTTGGTTGGGGGGGAGAAGATATTGAATTAGGATATCGCTTATATAATCAGAATGCTAGATTCATATATCAGAAAAACGCTAAAGTTTATCACATGGAACATCCAGTTGGTAAAAATAGAATTGAAAATTTGGCTAAAAATATGAAC
>NZ_QPEL01000284.1:0-4174 GCF_008368965.1 Bacillus sp. AY2-1
TACTATATGTATCCGATAAAATAATTTAAAAATTAATACGTAATTGATCCGTTTTAAGAAAAGAAAATTTCATAAATCTTCAATACAGATACATAATTCAACATTTTTGTGTATTATTTCACATTGGATTGATGACTAATTACCGAGCAGATAATTTAAATTATAAGTACATTCGACAATAATTGATTATTTTCTGAATTTTCTTGAAAAAGTTGTAAAATCATACCATTTTTTCTTCTATTTTGCTATGATAGTTACAATTAAATTGGATTAGGATATTTCTATAAGATGGGGGCGTATATTATGAGTGTCTCAGTAAAAGGAAATGAGCAGTTAACCTCTCTATTGAACGACTGGTATCGAGCTATGCTATCTCAACAAGTTATAAAAGCTACTAATCTAAAAAAGAAAATTGATGAAAAAATTAATCAGTTAAGCATTGAACCGAATCAAGAGCATCAAGATCAAAATTTATTACTATATTACTCACTACTTGAATTTCGTTACACTGTCTTAACAGATAGCCTTGGTATTCAACAAAATAGCTTTGATGCCATCAGCGACTATGATATGCCTACAGACCATTTCCTACGCTTCTATTATCATTTTTTTAAATCCATTCACTCCACTTTTATATCAAATTATACTGAGGCAGAGGAACATTATAAACTGGCAGAAAAGATATTAGTAGACATACCAGATGAAATTGAACACGCTGAATTCTACTATAGAATTGCTACTTTCTATCACCATACCTATAACAATCTCGCTTCTATCGAATACGCAAATAAATCGAGAGCAATCTTTTCAAAGTATGAAGGTTATGAAGTAAAAACAGCCTTTTGTAATAGTTTGCTAGGTGGTTGCTGCATCTATTTAAAACAGTACGAACAAGCAGAAGAATATCTACATTGTGCAATTGATTTACTACAAAAAAATAGGGAAGAAGATTCCTTGTTATATGTAAAAAGTACTATGGGGTGGCTGTATTCTGATCAAAGTATGTCTACTTTAGCCATTCGTCACCTTTCAGAAGTAACAGAGAAAATCCCTACACACTTCAAGGCCATCTTCCTACAAGCTAAGGAACATTATAAATTAGGAGAACAATCAACGGCCAGCCAACTCATTGATAAGGGATTACAGATTTGCAGAAAAATTCATAACGAAGAATACACACACCACTTCTCTATTTTAAAAAGATTAAACGAAAATATTCCATTGGAAGAATTAGAAAAAATCATTCAAGAAGGAATCTTATACTTTAAGGAAGAAGAATTATGGGAATATGTTGTCGAATACGCTGAATTATTTGCCACAAAATGTAGACAATTAGAGAACCACACAAAGGTAAGTGACTATTTCCATATTTGTTATCAAGCAAGACGAAAATTAATTGAAAAAGGAGTGTTAAAATAATGAAAAAAATTAGCTTATTATTATCTGGCATTGCTTTCATTGGGGTGTTAACGTTGGGTATTTCTCAGTTTTCTAATACAGATCAGCTTGCTACTCATGGACATTATCCTGCTCCTTCATATAGTGTTAACGATTATGATGGTGCACCACAACAAATTTAATGTAAATGTATTTAAAAACCCTCCAAATGGAGGGTTTTTAAATGGCTTTTCTGCCTGTTCAATACACATAGAGAGTATATATTATACTTATTTACTTTGCATTTCCACTCTGTAACAAGATTCTAGCATTCTCTCCTAGAATCTCAACTTAAATCTTAAATCCACCAATTAACTCTTGAAGTTCTTCTGCCATCTGTGCTAATTGTATTGCTGAAGAATTTATCTCTTCCATAGAAGCATGTTGTTCCTCAGATGAACCAGCAATCGTTTGCATACTTGAAGAATTCTCTTTTACAGCCATAGCTATTTGATCAATCGATGTATCGACTTTCATTGCATCAGTAGTCATTGTATTAGATAGTTCCACCATACCATGCACTTTTGACACAATATCATTTGCAGATTTTGAAATCTCATAAAAACTTTGCTTTGTATCGTTCGCAACTTTAATTCCCGACTGTACCTCTACTCCCACTTCATTCATAGCTTTTACAGTCTCATGTACGTCTGCTTGTATTTCCTTAATTAAGCTTCCAATTTCCATCGAAGATTCGGATGATTGCTCTGCTAGCTTCCTAACTTCATCCGCAACAATTGCAAACCCTCGACCCTGTTCTCCTGCTCTAGCTGCTTCAATTGCTGCATTCAATGCTAATAAATTTGTTTGTTCCGCAATATTTTGAATCACTTCTAATATACTTCCAATTTGTTGCGATTTCTTATCTAATAATTTTATTACATTATCGGATTGAGAAACAGAGTGATGGATAGACTGCATTTGTGCTACAGTTTGTTCTACTAATTGTTCACCTTCATTGGCTTTTTGTTTTGTGTATATGGATGAAGCCGATACTTCAGATGCATTCTCAGCTACATATTGAATATTTCGTGTTACCTCACCAATTAATTCAGCTCCAGACTCAACTTCATTATTTTGAACTTCTGCACTGTTCGAGATTTCTTCCATCTCTTTTGTAATTTGTTCTGTCGCAACACTTGCTTGCTCTACACTAGCAGTTAGTTCCTCAGAAGACGCAGCTACATGTCCTGCAGATGTGTTAATTTGAGAAATAATATTACGTAACGACTCTGCCATTGTATTGAAACTACCACCTAATTGACCAAGTTCATCCTTTGAACGAATATCTATTTTCTCGGTTAAATCTCCTTGACTAATTCTTTGAGCTGAAATGACTAATTGTCTTAGTGGAGTAATTATAGATCTGAGTATGAATAGAATTACAATTCCACCTAACAATAATGAAGCCCCTATTATAGTGAACGTTTTATAAAAAATAGGATTAGTAGCTTCTTCAATTTCTTTCGTAGGCATTACGCCAGCTATTTTCCAACCTGTTTTTTTATTTGTCTTAAAGCTTATGTTTCGATCTTCGCCATTGAGGCTATAAGTAATTACTCCATCTTCTGTCTTGTACAATTCATCCGCTAAAGTTTTCTCTAATTTCTCTCCAGGCTTTAGTGATGGATGAACAACTATAGTTTTATCTTGACTAACTATAGATACAAATCCTTGCTTTCCAATTTTTATCATTTTGGATGTTTTTACGATATCTGTAATATTCAAATCTACGCCAATGACACCACTTTTATCTGCATTTTGCTTTGCAATTGCAATTACCATATTTCCTGTAGACTTTGATTTATAGGGAGATGAAACAATAATCTCTCCATTTGCTTTTACTGCATCCTTATACCAACTACTTTCTAACGGATTAAACCCTTCTGGTATTTTGCCAACAGGTGCATGAATAAATTGATTGTTACTGGATGCCGTATAAATCGTTTCTATCTCTGGATGTAACTGTATATATTGATCAAATTTACTCTGTACATTTTGCGATTGTTCAGGATTATAATCCCCTTGTGTGAGTACCTTTGCAAAATGAGTGACATCTGTATGCTTATTTTCTAATTCATCATCAACAATCTTGTCTAAAATACTTATATTATCTTTTGCTGATTGTAGAATTGTTTCATTAAGATCTGTTTTTGCTTTATTATAAGATGATACTCCTACGATAAGGCTTGGTATAATTAATATTGCTATAAATGCCATAGACAACTTCGTTTTAAGCTTTATTTGTCCCAATCTTTCTTTTATATTAAACACTAGATACTTCTCCTTTTCATTTTTACTACTTATATAGTTTATTTAAATTTTTATCCTATATTTTTCCATATTCATTTATGGTACCATTCGAAATGAAATCACAATTACATCCTATCATCCGAACTTTACCATTTAGCGATTTAAATTTCACAGGCAGAGTTTTATCTGTCCTCCTTTCGAATATGTTTTTTTCTAGATTCAGCAATTATTAGACTACGAATTATTCCAAATAAATTGGATACAACATATACTTCATTTTAAAAATAATTATTGGATTTGTTTGGATAAAAATCTAGTTTAGCGCTAATCCAATCAGATGAAATCCTTACCATAATAAATTAACTAAAGCATAAATTCTAAATAGCTGAATAAAATAAATTAGAGAATTACATTGTAACACGTATATACAAGTTTGTAATATTAAAATTTAAAACTTTACTATATTTCATATGCAATATTACAT
>NZ_QPEL01000285.1:0-1816 GCF_008368965.1 Bacillus sp. AY2-1
AGGAAAGCGAAAAGTATAATAAATCTTGCTATTACTGATAACCATCCAACGAAATCTTCAGGTAAGTTATATTTGTATGTGGTAGCACCTATTGCGACAAAACATAAAATAAAGGTATTACTCATTTTTTCTTTTAACTTTTCATTTAATTGTTCTTTATTATTAATATCTGTTTCATAAATACCAGTCAAAATAGATTTAATAAAAAAGAATATCATATAAAAAATTATAATGGCTAATGAAGCAGCCCATTCTAAAAATGGACGGTGTAGATATGCTCCTCTTATTATAAAATCAGCAAAAGCTATAAGTAGGACAACAATTCCAGATTGAGCCCAAATCTTCATTTCGATTTGTTGAATTCTTTCATCTGATTGTGTACTGAGTGAAAACCATTTTTTTAGTTTTTCCATTTTAAAGTTCCTCCCAAAATAATTTATCTAATGTTTTATCTAATGTTTTAGCTATATGAATGCAAAGTTTTAAAGAAGGGTTAAATTTATTACTTTCAATAAGACTAATGGTTTGTCGTGTAACGTTCACAATATCGGCTAACTCTTGTTGGGTTAGACCTTTTTCTGCTCTTGCAATTTTCATTTTACTTACAGACATTAAATACACCTCATTTGTAAAAATAAACTTCATATTATAAATCTTATATTCTATATATTATATTATTTTTAAATTAAATGAAATATATATTTTCCATTAAGACATATATATATTACTAATATCTTTTTTTACATTTCTATTATTTTTTATATCTAAAACCAACCTACAAATATGAAAATACGATATCCTTTCTATAGAATCATAGAAAAGGGTGGCGTTTTTTATTTCTGTTTCTGTGTCTGATGAATTACAACTATTTGCTCAAGAGATTCAAAGTTTTTTATCTCCAAATACTTTATGGGATCTTGCTAGAGATGTTGGTTTTGTACAACGAACTAGTAAGTATCAAGCAAAAGATTTAGTCGCTTTATGTGTATGGGTGAGCCAGAATGTGACAGCAAATGATTTATGTATTTGAGATTTAGGATATTTTCATTTAAAAGACCTTCAAGATATACAAGATAAAGAGGACTACTATATCTCTCGTATCAAGTCGAATACACGTATGTATCAAAAAATTTTAACCCTGATTATTTTCAAGACGGAAGAATTAAGAAAGGTACAGAGTATATACAGATAGATATGGAGACGTTAATGAACTTCCTTCAACCAGGACAAACATTTGAAATAGCTGATGCTTATGTAGGAATGATTGATAAAGTGCCAGCTCGTGTAATTGTTCATCGATTAACAAAACAACAGCAACAAAAACGATTACAAGATCAAGTTATAAGAGAAAAAAGAAACAATCTCGTCTAAAATTGACTTTGTATAAGCTTAGCTTGATAGCGATGGGGTGAGGACACATGCGTGGATTTCCTTGGCCAGATTCAGATTCTTTTCTAGAACTTATAGGTAGTTAACAAATAGATGATTATTTACATTTAACAGTTTGAACCATCCTTACGGACTGTTTGAAGTGGGGGTGAACACCTGATGTATCCACCGGTTATCTTAGCAGGCTCTACCAGATTATTTACATTTAACAGTTTGAACCATCCTTACGGACTGTTTGAAGTGGGGGATTCCTGTGAACACCTGATGTATCCACCGGTTATCTTAGCAGGCTCTACCAGTAGTCCCTACGGTGAAAACATAAGTATCTTGTACGTTGACTCATCACGCTTCCTACTTTAGCTTGGTTTTCGCAATTTCAGTAAATGGTGGGGCGAAATCCACTTGAAGTAACAATGACTAAGTAAGA
>NZ_QPEL01000286.1:0-949 GCF_008368965.1 Bacillus sp. AY2-1
TGACTGACACTCTCCTAATATCTTATAATTTTTGATTAGCTTTCTTATGCCATAGAAAAAGTATTTTTGGCACCAGAAACAAGTCTAGTTTCTTACAGAATGAAACCAAGGCAATTGTTTAACATGTGTATCGCTATAACATATGCAATGGATCTTTTAGAAATAAGATAAGCCGCAGTAAGTATCAACGATCCAGGTAAATAAATAGCAATATCCGAAAGTTGGTTCGTATGAAGAAGTGTAAAAATCATAATCGAAATGATAGATGCAATAGCAGTACCAATATGGTAAGAAAAACGATTTATTAATATGTGACGAAACACAATTTCTTCAAGTATTGGACCCAGAATACCAAATACAAGCAATGTAAATGCAAGAGGTACCTCCGCACCCGTTTCAAGGAGCTGCTCTTGGTTCTCTGGTTGACCAGTTGCTAGAAAACGCATAACACACTGTTCCACAATTACCGTAAATAAAACTACCATAGGAATACTTACTATTTTCAAAATTGTCTTCTCTTTAAAATAAGTAAAACTTTCAATAATTTCTTTCCTAAAGAAAATGATTCCTACAATAGCAGGTACAGTAAAACCGATGGCACTAAGAACAAATTCTGATTCAACTAAATTGACATTAGCTAAAAGTGATATGCCAAATAATATGTACAAGCCAATTTGAAATGGTACAAACATTGTAAAGATTATGAGCATAATGATTTCTTTTTTATTCATTTTTATAAAGTTCACTGTATTGCCCCCATAATTAAATTACCTATAATTTTTGATTTTTCTCTCTGCATAACGTTCTCCTTCTAAATATATTTATATAAGATTATAAACCGGACGGTTCGGTCTGGAACCTAATGATACTATAAGTTTCTAGTTTTTTAAACCCTTTTTATAAAGTATTAACAAAATCCAAATGGAAAAAAAGCAAATATATTTATATC
>NZ_QPEL01000287.1:0-3722 GCF_008368965.1 Bacillus sp. AY2-1
AATCCATCATAGTTACTTAGAACTACAACGGTCAAATATTCTTGTGGAAACCGCATGAAGTGTGAACGATAACCCGCCCAACTTCCTGAATGTTCCAAGTACCGACAGTTAAAACCTTCAGCAAGCCTTAGTCCAAAAGCATAATCTTCATTGTCAATAATCGTCTTCCCAGTTGGGGAAATTTTCGGACCTATTTCTCTCATTCTTTTAACAAGTTCTTTTCCACCAACGGTACCTGTAGTTAAATTCTCCCCCTACTTTACCAGGTCTTCAACTGTTGCATGAACTGCCCCATCCCCTGTGTGTTCCAAAGGGCTTTCATAGATTTTATATGTTCCTTGCTCATTCTTCGAATACCCAATAGTAATTGGTATAGTAGTTGGGTAGTAATCTATAATTGTTGTGTCTCTCATATTTAAAGGGTCAAAAATACGATCCTTTGTAAACTGACGTAGAGACTTGCCGCTTACCTTCTCTACCACTTGTGATAATAAAAAATATCCTGTATTGCTATACTCAAATTTTGTACCAGCTGCGAACCTTGCAATTTGATGACTATTAAGGTGGTTTAGCGATTCTTCCACAGTTAATGAATCAGTAAATTTAATATTTGCTGATTCAGCTAATGCCATATAATCAACTAGTCCACCAGTATGATGAATTAGATGTTTCAATGTTACAGGTTCAGCATATGTTCCTATAAAAGGGACGAACCTTACAATTGAATCATCTAAACTCAATCTTCCCTCTTGTTCTAAGAGTAATATAGAAAATGCAGTGAATTGTTTAGAAACTGAGGCAATATTTAAAATATTTTTTGTGGTTATAGGTAAATTTTTCTCTATAGAAGCTAAGCCAACCGTACCTTTATAAGTTACCCCGCTATCAAAACTAGCAATATATGCAAAGCCAGGAGCTTTTGGTGAAAACTTGTTAAATAATTGTTTAATCAATGTATGTGTCTTTTCATTATATGAATTATTCATCTCAATCTCATACCCCTTCCATTAAATAATTCAAAATAGATTACCCTATTATCTTTCTCATATTGAATTCAATTAACCTTCATATCGAATGTTTGATATGGGGAAAATCTCAAGTTATCTCATTTTAGTTTCCAAGGAAACCAAAATAGAGTATAATTATATTTGCACAATAGATATCATTTACAAATCCATTGTGCAAATTCTTGTATTAGCTCTTAATTAAATAAAAAAATGGAGGGCATGACATGGAAAATTATTATGATGTAGCGGTAGTTGGCGGTGGTCCGGTTGGACTTATGACAGCATGTGAATTAGCTATTCAAGGTGTAAAAGTTGTCGTTGTAGAGAGAAGATTAAATCGGATAAGAAATTCTAGAGCACTCACACTTCACCCCCGCTCCTTAGAATTAATGGCTATGAGAGGTATTGAAAATCGATTTTTATCTAGAGGGAAGAAATCAGATACAAGCCATTTTGCTGCCCTAGATACAAGATTAAACTTTAAAAATTTAGATACTGATTTTCCATATACGCTTTTTATTCCCCAATCTATTACAGAAGAAATATTAGAAGAGCGTGCGTTAGAATTAGGTGTAGATATTAAACGTGGTCATACATTAAAAGATATAAAACAGTATGAAACATTCGTACAACTAGAAATAGAACAAGCAGAAACGATAAATAAAATAGAAGTTCCATATGTAGTAGGCGCTGATGGCGCAAGAAGTGTAGTTCGTGAGTTATCACATATACCTTTTAATGGAACAGATACAACAACTACTGCTATATTAGGCGATGTCATTTTAGAAGATGTACCAGATAACCCATTTTTTTCTACATCTAATATAAATGGGATAATAATAATGGTACCTATTGCACCTAATGTATTTCGTTTTGCAATTGTAGATCCTAAGAATCAGACAATACCTGTTCATGTTGCTGTCACAGAAAAAGAGCTTATAGATAGTATTTATAGTATTACAGGTGAACATATTCAAATTAAAAGCTCAATATGGCTTTCTCGTTTTGGAAATGCAACCAAACTAGCAAATACTTATCAACATAAGCGTGTATTCTTGGCAGGTGATGCAGCGCATATTCATTTCCCTGCAGGAGGACAAGGTTTGAATATAGGTTTACAAGACGCTTTTAATTTAGGATGGAAATTGGGACTCGCTATAAAACAAAAAAAATATGAAAGCCTATTAGAAAGTTATCATTTTGAACGACATGCTGTGGGAAAACAATTTTTCAAGGAAGTACAAGCACAAGAACAATTAATGATAAACTTTTCAAATGCAGGTATAGAATTAAGAGAGTTATTCTCGCATTTACTCACATACCCAGAGGTGAATAAAGATTTAGCTGAAAGAGTTAGTGGCTTAGGGGTTATATATTCCTCTATGCATATGAAAGAAAAGCATCCATTGATAGGGAAAAGATGTACAAATCTTACTATTTCTTCGCAAAATAAGAAAACTTATAAACTCTTTGAATTGATGCAAGATGGTAAATATATTTTATTAATACATCCTTCTTATAAAGAAGAAATAGATAAAATGAACATTGATTCGCACACAAAGGTGGTTGTAGGCGAAATACAGGATTATCAATTTAAAAATATTGATGTCATTTTAATTCGCCCCGATGGTCACATAGCTTACATTGAGTATGATGAAAGAAAAGACTGTACAGATTTGAAAATAAAATTGAATAATTTTTAAAAACTACTATTTATGTAATGTTCTTATAGCAGTTAGCTTTTTATTATTAAGTATGTTCTCATCAAAATGATGAATCCCTAACTATTAGCTCAGCTCTTTCTATCTAGAAGGGTATTTTGTACTTTTACTTAAAATTCCTTGAAAACAATTTGAGCATAGATTTTCCCCATTAAAAAAGGAGAGATTATCCTTCTAATCCATACAATATATAATTAGCGAGTGAATTGACCGACAAGTTGTTCCTCAGCCATTGCTATTATACAATATATAATTAGCGAGTGAATTGACCGACAAGTTGTTCCTCAGCCATTGCTATTAGACGTTTTGTAATTTCACCACCAACAGTCCGTTTGGACGAGTGGTTGCGTCTGCACCAAGTTGTACATCAAACTCTTATGCGATTTTATATTTCATTTGATCAATTACACTTTCAGTACCACGAACTAATAATTCGTTACGGCTTCCACTATTCTTACGTATACTCGTCAAATTTCATGTCCATACTGTTTAGAGACAGTAGTCCACGCCATTCGGATTGACCTCCAGCACATGATAAATTTATAACCGTTCCTATAATTAGGAGCGGTCTTATTTCATTTCCTATAATTCTAATGATAAGAAATCATTATTTGTTCCCTTTCGATAGCTATCTATAGTCACCTTTAGAGGGAAACATATCAATTTATTAGGAGAATACCTTTTTAATATGGATAATATAGTATCATTAGATTCTTTAAAGCCACTAAAACTCTCTTAACGTTTTTAAAAATGAGGGAAGCGTCTTAAAAATGGGCATAGCGTTGTAAACCCGCATTTTTCTGATGGTACCCCATCGCTTTCAAACAAAAATTTATAGTTGCGAACGAATTAGCAATTATACAAATTTCATCACCTATTACAAATCTAATTAGTTTTGATAATATATCTTTTGTTTACGCTGAAATGGATAAGTTTTAATTTCATCTGTATCTAAATTTTCATTAAATAGATGTATGGCTATAATTTGTCTACA
>NZ_QPEL01000288.1:0-2220 GCF_008368965.1 Bacillus sp. AY2-1
CATTTATTTATTTATTTATTTATTCTGATTTCTGGAAAATTTTTAATAGATTCATGTTGAACAAACATACTTTTTAGAAAGAGGGGAGATTATTGATGGATAATCAATTACTATATCAACAGCAAAAAAGAGAAAAGGCACTTGTGATTGGAGCTGGTATTGCAGGCTTACTTACTGCACGCGTGCTATCCAGTTATTTTGAGACAGTGATAGTTGTTGAAAAAGATGAGTTACCTCAAAAACCATCTGAACGTCCAGGTACACCCCAAGACTTTCATCCTCATCGTGTATTACCACGCGGAGAAATAATTATGAACCGTTTCTTTCCTAGATATGTTGATGATTTATTAAATCTAGGGGCTCATAATGTCAAGAATGATAAAATGATTCGATTTTCTCCGTATGGGGCACTGGAACTAGTTATAGAACGAAAAGGTGCAGCAAGCAGTCGAGCATTGTTAGAATGGACAATCCGCCAACGTGTGCAAGAAATTCCTAATGTACATTTTTATTCAAAGCAAGCGGTGACAGGCCTTTTAGCTTCTTCAGATCACAAGCGTGTTATTGGAATTCATATTCAAGAACGAGACGAATTAAAAACAAAGCGAACTGTGTTAACCGATTTGGTAGTTGACACATGTGGTCGTCAATCTAAACTCAATAAATGGCTTACATCTATGGGATATGATGTTCCAGAACCAGAACGTTTAAAGGTGAATTTTGGATATAGCACGAGATATTATAAAGTACCTTCACATATCAAAGAGAAATTGAGTGCAATTTCTGAAGGCAATCCTGCTAAAAACGTTGGTGCTGTAGGGTTATTATATATTGAAGATAACATAGCTCAAGCGCTACTATTTGTTGCTGGAGGTATGCACTATCCACCAACCAATTCAAAAGAATATGAAAAAGAACTGGACTCATTAGTTACCCCTATGATGAGGGAGTTAATTAAAGAGTTAGAACCAATTAGTGTCCCAAGAGGATTTAGAGCGCATGAATCAACTCGTCAACATTTTGAACAAATGGAAAATTGGCCATCTGGATTATTAGTGTTAGGTGATGCTTTTTGTAACTTTGATCCCATTTACGGACAAGGGATGACCGTAGCCGCCATTGAAGCTGAAATGTTAGATACTTGTTTAAAAGAACATTCTACTCATAAACCTGGATTCGAACGCAAGGTGCTGCAACGTATGCAACAGGCTATTGAGCCGGCATGGTGGCTGAGTTCAATTGCGGATTTACGTTGGAAAGGTGTTGAACATGTAGGAGCCGTTCCACTAAAAGGTGTGAGATTTGCACAGAAATATTTTGATTTATACCTTAAACAAGCTGTAAAGCAAGCGAATGAGGGTAATTCATCCATGCTCCAAAAATATATAATGATGAATGGGCTAGTTCATTCGCCTCATGAGATCATTAACTCAGATATGTTAAGGATGTTAATCAATGGAGATGAGTCTTCAGAAGAGGATGAACTTTTGAACGAACTTGGAGAAGTAAATAAGAAAACAATGCAAGAAAGAATACATGAACTCATTCCTTCCTTTACATTAGCTTTTGAGAATAGCGTTCCAAATTTGTTCTCTTCCATTTCAATTTCTAATGTCAAATGAAGAAAAGAAACATTGCTCTAATTAGGGCAATGTTTCTTTTGTTAGATAAGCAGTATTCAAAAGTAGTTATTTAGCAATTATGTTTTTCGAAATATTCTTCTTTAATTATTTGTAATTTTTTTTCGTTTTTTGTTAATTCAAATATAAATAACGCTTTTTTCATGTTATTATCAACATCTTCTTTATTATATTGTTTAAGCTTTAATAAGTTCCAACCCTGTCCATAGTATAATTCACCTAATAAATATAAAGTATTTAGATTAATAGCTAGTTGGATGCCCATATCATTGTATTTTATTGCCTCTTCGTGTTGATTTGCATGACCTAAATTTTTTGCTAAATTGAAAATGATTTTTAATTTAATTTCTTTATCTCTAGGAAAATCTAACTTATTAAAATTATTTAAACATCTTCTTAATATAGTAATACTTTTTTCATATTCTTTATTTTCTCCATGAAATATAGCCATTGTCTGCATAATATCTATTTCTCTTTCTGATAAAAAACCAGAATTGGTTAAAGTTAGTTTTAATGCATGATTTAAAAGATCTAAAGCCGTTTTTATTGATCGCTCCACCATAAATATAGCAATTGCTTC
>NZ_QPEL01000289.1:0-4912 GCF_008368965.1 Bacillus sp. AY2-1
AGTTTTACAAAACATACAAATGTTAAACTGATAAAACCCATTAATCTCAGTATATGTACATGAGAGCAATGGGTTTTTATTATTATGTGTTCGAAGACGTGGGAAGTATTTTGTGTGTCTATAAAGGTGTACCTTTATAGACAGTTTTGAGTTGTAGGTTAGTAACTAGAAACGAAATCAATTTTCTATTGACTTACAATTTGAATTTTCTTAAGGAATAAAAAGACCCTATACTTCACTGAAGTATAGGGGAGAGACAGAAATTAATCAGTTATTAATTTCGAATAGATACGATGAATTTTCCATTTGATTTTTCACTTTTTCTTAGCGTTCCTTCTAATGTGAATTTTAATTTTTTTAAAACACTTATGGAATTTAGATTTTCAGGTTCAACTTTTGCTTCAATACNNCTTATGGAATTTAGATTTTCAGGTTCAACTTTTGCTTCAATACGGTTTAGCTTTAAATTAGTAAATGCATAGTCTAATAAAGCGGAGAGTGCTTCAGGTGCATATCCTTTGCCCCAAAATGCTTTTGAAATATCATAACCAATCTCAGTTTTAGAGTTTTCGAAATCTAAGAAATTATAACCACATGAACCAATGATTTGATTAGATTTTGCTTCGATAATAGTAAATCGGAGCGCCTTATTGCTTTGAGCCAGCTCGTTTAGAAATTTAATCATGTCTTTTGCTTGATCCTCAGTAGTGAAATTAATAATATTCATGAATTTCGTAACATCTGGATCAGACCATATTTTAAATAAGCTTAATGAATCGGATTCCTCTGTTTTTCTTAAATGTAATCTTTGTGTGTATAATTCTGTAATCAATACTTTTACCTCCATTATATTGGTGATGGGTAGATTAAAAATATTGATATCTGCGCATAATTCAGCCCTTTCTACTCTTAGTTATTTTTTATTATACATGAGAGAAATAGAGAGAGGGAATTATGTGATTTTTTATATCTACTTTGTTTCTTAATTGTTTTTTCCATTTAATAGCACAAGTGATTTCATTAAAATGAAAGGAGAAAATCCTTACCTTTACTTCAAGTATCAGTACGTGATTGATATTAGTAATAATAGAATAGTTAATTAAACTTTAGGGGAGGAACAATAATATGGCAAAAGTTCTAATGTTTAATTTTCCAGGAGAAGGACATATTAATCCGACAATTGCACTTGTCGAAGAACTAATAAAAAGAGGCGAGGAAGTTATTTACTATTGCGTAGAAAAGTATAGAAGTAAAATAGAGAATACAGGAGCTTTGTTTCGACCATATGAAAATTTCATATCACAAATAGACATGGTAAAAAGAATGAGTAGGCAAATAGATTCTCAAGAACTATTATTACACATGGTAAAATCCATGGATAAAATAATAGAGATAATTTTAGAAGAAGTAAAAGAAGAAGAATACGATTATGTTATATATGATAATAATTTCGCTGTTGGATGGATCATAGCAGAAGTATTACAATTACCTAAAATTTCTTCATGTACAACATTTGCCATTACTAAAAAGATAGCTTCTACTCTTATGAAAAATCATGAAGAAGAAAATAAAAAATCCCCTTTATATCAGGAAGTCATGTGTATTTTGAAAAAATGGGAAGATATTTATGGAATTATTCTTAATGAAAAACAGAATGTGATGACATGCCCGGGGGATATTACAATTGTATATACATCAAAATTGTATCAACCAAATGTCGAAGAATTTGATGATTCTTATATATTTGTCGGGCCCTCTATTGCACAGCGTAAAGATGTAGATTCTTTTTCCTTAGAACAGGAAAAGGGAAACAAGCTGATTTTTATTTCTATGGGAACAGTATTTAACCAGCAACCCGATTTTTATCACACATGTTTTGAAGCATTTCGAAATAGCTCGGTTACTGTCATATTAGCTGTAGGGAAGCAAAATGATATTAGTCAATTAAATAATATTCCTTCTAATTTTAAGCTATATAATTACGTTCCTCAATTAGACATTCTACAACATACTGATCTATTTATTACACATGGGGGAATGAATAGTTCCAGTGAAAGTTTATATTTTGGTGTTCCTATGCTAGTTATTCCAGTTATGGGAGATCAGCCTATAATTGCTCAAAGAATAGAAGAATTAGAAGCCGGAGTCCAGTTAAATCGTAAATTGCTTACTCCGGAGATATTACGTAATACAGCGATGCATGTGTTATCAAATGATATTTATACAAAAAATAGCCATAGAATTGGAGAATCTTTAAAAAATGCTGGAGGATATAACAAGGCAGTCGATAAAATTGAAACCTTTAAATTTAAAATAGGTATTAAATAAAGCAAAACTATTGTGGCTGAAGAATTTGTGGAGCATGTGGTGATTGGTATGAAAATTCTATCGAATAACCTATCAGTTTTATACTGCTTATCGTTATTCAGTTAGTCGTTTATATCGTGTGTTTTACTGTAATCATGTTAATTTTTGGGATACTAGAAGTTGAATAACTAACAATAAATACGCTTGGTTTATATGTTGTTTTTTTGTTATTACGGTATTAAGTTATACGATACAATATTTTCTTATGTACGGAACCCAAGCTAGTTTAGTTCAAATGAAACTGATGTTTATTACCAAATTAAGTGTATTTTGGTATGTTATTTAGGGTACCGCCACAAGCCTATCAATCTAGTGAAATGAAACATCCCCAAAACATCTTTCATGTTTTGAGGACATTATGAAAAAATAGCTTATTGGCTATGAGCAGTATCCATATAGAAGGACTTTTTAAAAAGAGGTAGCTAAAATTCATCACCAAATTTAACTCTGAAATTGGTGAACAATGTTGATTATTTAATATAGAGTAATGTTTACAAATAATAAAGTTGAGTTTAAAATCTCTTTTTGTCTTTCGCGTACGATTCCCAGAATGACATAGTGCCCCCTAATAAAAGGAGAAATGAAATGTGAAATCATCTACAGATAATATTCAAGAAAGTGCAAAATCAAAAAATCAAGGGCAACCAATATGGAAATCAATGTCTATGTTTTTAGTTCCCTTGCTTTTAAGTAATATATTACAATCAGTTGGACAATTGTTTGGTATGGTAGTGGTAGGGCGATGGCTTGGTGTGAATGATTTAGCTGCTATTTCAGCATTTTTCCCATTATTCTTTTTACTTGTATCATTTGTAATTGGGATTGGATCAGGTAGTTCGATTTTAATTGGTCAGGCATTTGGTGCCCGTAATGAAGATCACTTAAAAGCTATTGTTGGTACTACACTGACTTTTACCTTTATAATAGGAGCTATTTTGGCAGTGGTAGGAAGTATATTTGCCCTAAATATTATGCGCTTTATGGGTACGCCAGAAAATATAATTGATATGAGTGTGCATTATGCGCGTATTTTATTTATTTCTATGCCAGTTTTATTCTTATATTTTGCCTATACAACATTTATGCGAGGTACAGGAGATTCTAAAACACCATTTTATTTCTTAATTGTTAGTACAGCTTTAAATATGATTTTATTACCTATTTTAATTTTTGGCTGGCTAGGAATGCCGAAGTTTGATGTGTATGGGGCCGCTTATGCTTCTGTTATCTCAACAATTGTAACATTTGTTGTTATGCTTATTTATTTAAAGAAGAAGAATCATCCACTGCAATTAGATGAAACAGTACGGAAATATCTTCGTATGGATTGGGATTTATTAAAACTATTATTACGCCTTGGGATTCCAGCGAGTATTAATATGATACTTGTTTCGTTATCTGAGATTGCGGTAATCGCATTTGTGAATCGCTTCGGATCTGATGCGACTGCTGCATATGGGGTTGTGAACCAGGTTGCAAGTTATGTTCAGATGCCGGCAGTCAGTCTTGGAATTACGGTATCCATTTTCGCTGCACAATCCATTGGTGCGAATCAATTTAATCAATTACAGAAAGTTATTCGTGCTGGAATTGTTATGAACTATATAATTGGTGGAATATTAATCGCTCTTATTTACTTGTTTTCAAGAGAAATCCTATCGTTATTCTTAACGAGCCCGAATACAATCGAAATTGCTCATAGTTTAGTGATGATTACACTTTGGAGTTACTTAATTTTCGGTCATGCTCAAATTATTGGTGCGACAATGCGAGCAAGTGGAACTGTACTATGGCCCACTGTTATCGGTGTCGTATCAATATGGGTTGTAGAAGTTCCAGTTGCTTATTACCTTTCTTATCATACAAATCTTGGTATAAGAGGAATATGGATTGGATATCCAGCTGCATTTATTGTGAGTTTACTTTTGCAATACGGATACTATAAACTTTCATGGCAGAAGAAACGAATTTCACGACTTGTTAGTTAGAATAGAAGGTGAAATTGGGTTTTAGAGCATATATATGACGATGAATTGGAGGACTTTCCGCTTTCTTCTTATATAAAAGTTGAAACAGCAAAGAGAAATATTCCAGAACTAGAAGATGAAATCGATTTTCAGCGTTATTTTAATAAGGATACACCTTACGACTTTTATTACTCGGATAAGATGTTTGCACTAAGAATTTTACAAGACGAGGGGCGATTCAATATGGCAAACATTAATGGTGTATGGGAAAGGTATACAGAAATGGTTTTAAAAGATGAAGAACCTTTCTGCAAATGGGATGATATGAAATATGTTGGTTCGGGCATTTTCGGTGATATTAAAGAAGAAAAATTAACACAGAAAGAGATCATGAACTTTGCTGTTGAAATGAGGGAAAAGAAATAGAAGGACACAACTATACACTAAGAAAACTCTAGAAGATACGGAATACGAAAAAATGAACCGCCTTATAAAACTGAAAGTAAACTTTTGAATGAAGTTTACTTTCTTATTGTCGACCAAGACTATGTTGTAAATGCTCATAGCATTATACGTTG
>NZ_QPEL01000029.1:0-6603 GCF_008368965.1 Bacillus sp. AY2-1
TTTTTTTGTTGAGAGGGAGAAATATTGTTTCCCATTTTTCGATTTTGTTTTGCTTGTTTTATTTCCTCTTGGTATTGTTTTCTTACGTATGAATTCCAACGAAATCCACAAGCGGCAGGTGTCCTATTTAGTAGTTTTGCTACTTCTTTGAATGCAGCTAACTGTGTTCCACCGTTACGAATATTCTGGAGTACTGTTGATGCGAGAAGTAAATCGTTATCGTTAGTCCAGGAATCTTGTCTTGAGATTACCACGTTTTGACCTCCTTTACATGCTTTATATTACATATATGCAATTACTTAAAATGATAGAAGTTTAACTTATCTTAAAATAATTAGGAGTAAGTTGATAGAAGTATGTACTATTTAAAATGCGAAATTGCATAAAAATTAGATTGACTATTTGTTATAAGTGTAACTATAATGGTTACAACAATGTAGCTAAATTAATAGGTTTGATGTTATGAAGTAGTTGTATTAATGATGTATAAGCAAATATTAACAAATGAACGGAGTTGGAAATATAAGAAGCTAATATAAAAAAGAATTAAGGCCATATAAAACATTTTATAATCATATACAAATTAAAAGAGGTGCACATTTTGAAAATTTTTAAGGGAATTATAGTTTCTTCAATTGCGTTAACAGCATTTAATGGAGTAGGTGGACTACTTCCAAGTGATAAATCAGAAGTTGCCTATGCAGCTAGTTACAATTATTCAAATAAACAAATGAACTCTACTGTACATAAGCAAGTTACGAAACAATTAATTTTGAAATTTAAAAATGAGGCTAATTTGCCATATCAAGATGGAATAGAAAAATTCATTAAAGAAGAAAAACAAGACCCTGAATTAATTAGAATTTTAAACGAATACCCAAATGTAACTATAAATCGACTTTTTAGTTCTTTAAACCCTAAAGAAATTAAAAATTTAGGTAGAGAAATAAACGACTCCGAACATATTTCTTCCAATTTGCTAAACTATTATATTGTAGAAAACCAAGGTGATATTGATGTACAAGCCTTACTTTCAAAATTTGAGAAATCATCACTTATTGAAACGGCATATCTACAGGAAGAAGAAACGCCACCTGAAGAGCGTTTATCAAATTTATCTGTTAATCCATATGATGAGCCTAGACTTACAAGGCAAGGTTACCTTGAACCAGCACCATTAGGAATTAATGCACCTTATGCTTGGAGTATAAAGGGTGGAGACGGAAAAGGAACAACTTTTGTAGATATGGAGTATGGTTGGTTATTAAGTCATGAAGATTTAGTGAATCAGAAGATAGAATTGATGTCGGGACAGAATAAGAGTGAACACCATGATCATGGTACCTCAGTTTTGGGGATTGTTTCTGCGGAGGATAATAGCATAGGTGGAATTGGGATTGCACCAAAAGCTAAGGTAAAGGTTGTATCCCAGATTAGGGATAACGGAAATTATAATACAGCTGATGCTATTTTAAGTGCGGTTAACAATATGCAAGCTGGAGATATTCTTTTACTAGAGGCACAAGCAACTTACGATGGATATGGAGATAAGAACTATTTTCCTGTGGAAGTAAAACCAGACATATTTGATGCAATTCGTATGGGAACAAATAAGGGAATTATTATTATTGAAGCAGGTGCAAACGGCGGAAATGATTTGGATCAATTTAGAGACCGTAATGGTAAACAAGTTTTAAATCGTAATAGTCCTGATTTTAAAGATTCAGGAGCAATTATGGTTGGGGCAGCTTCTGCAAGGGTTCCTCATAAGCGTTCATATTTCTCTAATTACGGTAGTAGAGTGGATGTATATGGATGGGGGAATGCAGTAGATACTACAGATGCTAAACCAAGTGAATTTATAACAAATCTATATACATCTAGTTTTGCTGGAACATCTAGTGCATCGCCTATTATTGCTGGTGCTGCAGCATCAATTCAAGGAATAGCAAAAAATAATCAGGGAAAAGTATATACACCAAGCCAGATTAGGGCTATTTTAAGTGACCCTAGTACTGGAACGAAATCTAACGATCCAATCTCTGATAAAATTGGTGTTTTACCTGATCTAAAAGCTATTTTATCTAAACTTGGTTTTTCACCAAACTTAGGTAATGATTCTTCCATTGTATTTCCTGAGGAACAAGAAATAAATAAAGGAAATAAGGGAAATGAAGGATCTACTATTACATTCCCGAAAGAAGATACCGCTAATAGTGAAGAGGACTCTAGCTTTATTTTCCCAGAATAATTGTAGGGATATCTTCTATTTAACATAAAGGAATTTTATATAACTAGTTGAGTATAATACTATTGAGATAGGTTCTTATGTGTAATAGCATAAGGGCCTACCTGTTGCACTTTTTATGGCTAAATTTTCTTCAATAGAGAAAATCCAAGCAGTGAAACGATATTTAGATGGTACAGAAAGCGGAAAACAATTGCTAAATCTATAGAAGTTACTCCTAGCTTACTTCGTGAGTGGATTAGACGATATGAATCTTCAGGTGCAAATGCTTTTGAAAAACGCTACCTACTCTACCCAGTATAAACTAGACGTACTTAATTATATGAATGAACACCGGACATCTATCAGAGAAACAGCGGCACTTCTCAATATTCCGTCTTATGAAACACTTCGGAAATGGAAAATAGCGTATGAAACAGGAGGATTGGATGCACTACATTCAAAGAAAAAGGGGCGTCCAACCATGAAAGATAAAAAAATAAAACAAGTAGTAGAGGGTTCAATAGAAGCACTACAAGCGGAAAATGAGCGTTTACGTATGGAAAATGCATATTTAAAAAAGTTAAATGCCTTAGTTCAAAGCAAAAAACAATCATCAAACAAGACAAAGCTCAAGTAATATATGAGTTAAGGCATGAATTTCCTGTCAAAGAGTTACTTCAACTCGCAAACATTCCATGTAGTACGTACTGTACTATTACTGGATCAAACGGTTCAATCGTTCTGATTCAAATGCGGAGGTAAAAGAACTGATTCAAGAAGCTATTTATGATGAACATGATGGGTGTTATGGGTATCGGCGTATTCGTGATGAACTGATGAATCGTGGACACAAAATAAATCATAAAAAAGTGTATCGCCTTATGAAAGAATTAAGGTTAAAATGTCTTGTTCGTATGAAAAAATATCGCTCTTACAAAGGGACAGTTGGGAAAATTGCGCCGAATATTTTAAATCGTAACTTCCAAGCTGACAAACAAAATGAAAAGAGGGTTACAGATATTACGGAGTTTAAGTTATTTGGGGAGAAGTTATACCTATCACTAATGTTATATTTATTTAATGGTGAAATTATCACGTATACAATTGGTTCAAGATCGACCTATTCCCTTGTTTCAACAATGTTAGAACAAGCCTTTGAACGTGTAACAAATCAAGACAAACTCCTCATTCATTCTAATCAAGGGTGGCACTATTAAATGAAACAATACCGTCATTCTCTTAAGCAATGTGGCATAACACAAAGTATGTCTTGCAAAGGAAACTGTTATGACAATGTCGTTATTAAAAAAAATTTTCGGTATCATGAAATCTGAATTTCTGTATCGAAAAGAATTTGAAAGTATAACACATTTCAAACAAGAATTAGCAAAGTATATAGACTACTATAAACATAAAAGAATTAAGGCAAAATTAAAGGGTATGATCCCGGTATAATACCGGGATCATACCCTAGAGGCTGCCTAATGAAACGACCTGTCTAACTTTCGGGGGTCACTTCATAAGAAATCGACTTTTTAATGAGTAATTTAATGTCTTTATTAGAAATGAGCTTGATTAAATTAAAGCCAAAATATCTTTTGGGGTATTTAATATATAATCAGCTTTTTCAAAACCTTCTTTTGTCTTTGAGCCCCATAAAGCGAGTGCAAATTTAACACCAGCACTTTTCGCGCATTGCATATCGTATATAGAGTCTCCGATGTATACTGTCTCATTATTAGGGACATCTAATTGTTTCAAACAAGCTAATAATGGTTCAGGGTGTGGTTTATGTTTATCCGTATCACACGCACAAATTGTATGTTCAAAATGACCGCTTAGACCAAATGGTTTGAACTCATCTATTAATTCTTGCTTAGTTTTTGATGTAACAATACCAAGCTTTAATTTACTAAGGGATAACTCTTTAATAATGCTTTCTAATTCTTCAAACACGGAGACTTCATGAGAAAAATCTAGTACAGATTTGGCCCATTTCGGATGAATAACGTCTATATTTTGTACATTTAATTTTTTTAAGGTTTCTTTTCCAGGAATCCCTAATGCGAATCTTAGATCCTGTAACGCATAATCTTTCTTTAGTTCTTCTTTTAAAACTTTTTGTAAGGATTTTAGTATTGCTTTTTCTGTGTCTAGAATTGTGCCGTCTACGTCAAAAACAAGAGATATAATCAAAATAAACCCTCCCTATTTTTTAAACTTCACTCGCAATTACTACTTCAACACCGTTTTCTTTTAAAATGTTATATAAATCATCAGACATAACTTGATTTGTAATGAAAGTGTCTATAGATTCAAGCATTAAACCCTTATAATTTCGACGCTGATTCCATTTAGTGTGATCTGCCACTAAAATAACTCGATCAGCATGTTTTATTAATTCACGCTTGAAATAAATATCTTCTTCAAAACCATAGTATATCCCGTCTTCTGTAATACCAGCGGTTCCAATAAACACCTTGTCAAAGTGATAATCTTTGAGTTTTTCAGTGGTAGAAGTCCCTGTAGTATGTCGAGAAACCTTATTTAAAGTTCCTCCCAAAAGGTGAATAGTCGTATCTTCAGATTGAGCTAACATATAAGCAGTATCAATTGAATTCGTCACAATAGTTACGTTCTTTGATTGCAAATGTTGAGCTACAAAGTTGACTGTTGTTGAAACGTCTAAATAAATCATGTCATTGTTTGCGATTATATTTGCAGCCTTCATTCCAATCAATTTTTTTGTTGCTAATTCAGTCTGTGATCGCTTTTGGTACGTATCAATTTTCTTATGAAAAGTAGCTAAAGCCACGCCACCATAAGTTCTAACTATTGCTTTATTTTTTGAAAGTTTTACTATATCTCTTCTTGCAGTATCTCGTGAGATATGAAACATTTCACACATTTGTTTTATATTCATAGTTTTCTGTGTTTCTAAATAATTAAAGACTCGTATCAATCGTTCTTCTTGATTCATAAGTAACCTCCATAATGATACATTAAGTTAAAATAAGTTAATTTTCAAGTTATTTTAAGTTATTAAATATATAAAAACTCTTTGGTTAAGTTATTTTAAGTAAAATTAGTGAAATTTCATTTTAAATGCCTTTATAATTTCAAGCGATTTTATGAATGATTTAAAATTTTATCGTTGGAAGCATAAATTTGCCGCTAAGAAAAAGAACCATAACTTTGCCAAAGTGGCAAAGTTATGGTCTAAATCACAGGAGGTCATTTTAATTGTTTGAAAGGTGATCAAGTGTTAATAATGAAGAGGGTGTTTTAATTTTCTTAATGTATTATAAAACGTAGCTGAAAAGGTTATATAAAGGTTATGATATAATAAAATTCAAGTATAATAAGGGGGATTAATTAGATGATTTTTCAAAGCATGATAACAGCTATTATAGAAAAATTACAAGAGACGGTGAATCCCTATTGGATAATTGTGTTTGGATCAACGGCTGAGAACAGAGAACGAGAAGATAGTGATATTGATATAGCTTATTTAAGTGACACAACTTTAGGGAACTATGAACGTTTTTTATTAGCACAGGAGTTAGCTAACATTGTTCATAAAGATGTTGATTTAGTTGATTTATCCGAAGCTTCTACAGTTTTTCAAGCTCAGATTATACATACAGGAAAGACAATATTTTGTTCGGATGAAAGACGTAAGGTCATTTTTGAAATGAAAACCTTAAAAATGTATTCAAAATTGAATGAAGAACGACAGATAGTATTTGATGATATAAAGAAAAGAGGTTCTATATATGAAGAATGAGGTTATTTTAAATAAAATTTCTACAGTAGAGCGTTGTATAAAAAGAATCCAAGATGTGTATGGAAATGACCCTGAAAATTTAGAGGATTTTACAAAACAAGATTCAATAATATTGAACATACAAAGAGCTTGTGAAGCGAGTATTGATTTAGCAATGCATATTGTTGCGGGGAAAAAATTAGGACTACCCCAATCTAGTCGAGAGGCCTTTGATTTATTGGTTACAGCAGGATTACTTAGCGCTGATCTAGCAAATAAGTTAAAGGCGATGGTTGGATTTCGTAATATTGCTGTTCATGATTATCAAAGTGTGAATTTAGATATTGTTCGTCAAATTATTGAAAAACATTTAACTGATTTTAAACTATTTACAAAAGAAGTAATGGGGATATTGGAATTTTAGGTAAAAGAACAGGATATTAGGGCTGAGAAAGAAAGTAATTCTATGATTCCCAAACCAGCTATTGAAACAATCACTTAATTTCGTAAGAAGAAACGCGGTCATAAGATGAATTTGTTTATGTTGTAGTGAGGCTTTGCATGAGATTTGTGTAGATAAATAGTAGGGAAAATATCCATATACAAT
>NZ_QPEL01000290.1:0-903 GCF_008368965.1 Bacillus sp. AY2-1
TACTATTTCTTGTGCTTTCGTTGTTTCTTTCGCTTTTGCTACTTTCTGCGTCTTTACTTCTTTCTTTTCTTTAACTGATTTTTGTACTTTCGCTACTTGCTTCATTTTCTCTTCAGTTTTCTTTTCAGTTGGTGCTGTACTTGATAGGAAAGAAACGTTTGCATAAGCTGTTTTTCCTTTATACTCAAATTGCAGCCATCCGTCTTTTACTTGATGCGTTGATTCAATTACATCATCTTTTTTCAGTCTGCCAAGAATTTCTGATTCTGTGTTTGCTTCGGTACGTACATTTAACAAATTCGCCGTTACATGATACACATCTTTTGTAAACTCCGAACTTACAAACACTTCTTTACCGTTCAATTCAATTTTTGACCAACCATCTTCGGTATTGATGACTTTTAACTCTTGCCCATTCTTTACTTTTTCGACCACTTTTGATTCTGTAGTCGGTTTTTCACGTACGTTAAGTACATCTGCTGTTACGATTGTTTCTGCGGTAGCAGTTGTGGTAAATGCCCCCAATCCAAAAATAGTTGCTGTTGCTGCGCCAATTACTTTTTTCATATTAGCCTCCATTATATTTTTTGAATTTTATCAAATGCCTCTGTAAAATTGTATAATTTTACATAATATCAAAACATTTGCAACAGTATATTAATATTGTTTAATATACCGTTATTAAAACTCCTTACTCCAATACTATCAAATTCTTATTTCTAATTCTATATATTATAAATATCCTTATCTTTTATAAAAGCTTCATGCCCTTCTTCACACTAAATAGTTGTTGCAATTCCCGCCAAAAATAAACTTACGATTGCTAAAATTTTAGTAGCGACTATAGCAACTCTTAAATGAAACTTATAATCTTTATATCCCTTCATTCCTTCTGTACTAGGA
>NZ_QPEL01000291.1:0-1660 GCF_008368965.1 Bacillus sp. AY2-1
CATACCCCCTGTTAATACAAAACCAGTCGCCAGTACTCCCACTACTAATTTCTTGAACATAAAAATTCCTCCTCAAATATTTTTTATAACTTGCACCTTAAATGTATCATTTTTTACATTATTGTAAATATTTATAATTTATAGAAATATTTATTTAATTATTGGGAATATTAGGTATTTATTTTCTCAATGAATGGCACCTTATTCAAGTACCACATAAAGTGTAGGGATACTAGTTTTATGCCAGAAAAGCCTTTCTGTATAATTATATGATGCTTGGATGCTTGGCCTTCATTATGCCTAAATTAACCTCTAAATACGTTTATTGTGTAATTTCTATACAGCAAAGAAAAAAGCAACCGTTTTGGATGCTTTACCTTTAAATATAAGTCCCAAACCAATATTTATGGCTCTGTTGCAAAATTTTAAAGAGTAAGCTAAACATTTGCAACAGAACCCTTCGTGTTCAGTAAATGTTGACAAGTCCAATTTTTTTAAGGGTCATCCAACGGTATTGCATTAACAATTTCCTCACTCAAATCAAATATGTTAATTAAAATTCGTTTCTTTTCTAGATTCGTTACTATTTCCTCAACTGTAATATTACCAGCTTCATTTAAATGAAAAAGTTTATTTCGACCAAGTGTAACAGCCTTTTTCCCAATGTTTTTACGAATAAATAAACTACTATTAAATGGGCTATAGTTTCGAGTATTTTCCCAACGCTCCTGTAAATATGAAAATTCGACATTATCAATCTCTAACCTACAGGTAAGTTCTTTCTCACTGTGACCCGTTCGAAATACAATATCCCACAAATCATTAAAATTCGGATATATCTTGATTGTAAAAGGTAGAGGTCCTCCGATTGAAGGACGTTCTTGGGATAAAGGGACAATATCTTCAATCATTAAAATACCATCTACCAAATATTGTTGATCTTCAATTGTAACAATGACCGTGCCATGACTTGGACCATTTTCTGGTGGAGTAAGCCCTACCATCGATCCTGCGGCAGCGCGCACATCATATCCTAAAATTTTTAACAAACTGTATAAACCGATTGAATGTCCCCAACATGTCCCTCCCGTTGAATGTTCTAAAAAATTCGAAAAGAATTCTGAAGGATTTCCAATTGGTAATGGACCTGACATTTGATTTCCAAAATAAATCCTTTTATGTATATTATCTTGCGGAACATTTTTGCACCATGACTGATAAAGCATTCTCAGGTTATCTTCACTATTTTTAGGCCATTGTTGAAACCCCAATTTACTAATAATAGCTTCTATCAGCTCCAAACTTACACCAAATCCCAAGCATATTTCTTCAACTTTGTTAATATCCTTTTTTAATAGATTCACTGTATCAACTCCATTATATATTTTGAACATTTTATGAAAATTTATAGTGTAGCTATCCTCTTTTAAATGGAAAATAATGAATTAATTTAACATATTCATACTATTGGGGACTAATGCTCATTCTCTATTATGAAAACATGTTCATTTTATGCAAATATTTTCACGTTAATAAGTAGTTTCCTTAATTTTGTGT
The DNA here is from genome assembly GCF_008368965.1 of Bacillus sp. AY2-1. NCBI lineage: Bacteria > Bacillati > Bacillota > Bacilli > Caryophanales > Bacillaceae > Bacillus > Bacillus sp. AY2-1. Next base: position 1,558 of record NZ_QPEL01000291.1, read on the forward strand.
ATACAGCTATCATAATCGTATTTATATAAAAAATTAGTTTGGATCTATTTTCTGTTTAAAGATGCCCTGATTTCTTTATTTACAGTGTTTTGAATGTATACTT
>NZ_QPEL01000292.1:0-6771 GCF_008368965.1 Bacillus sp. AY2-1
AATCTATATTATAATAATCAATTAAATTGCTATCGTTAGGGATTTCATTTGGTGAAATATTAGTTTCGGTTCCTTCTGTTACACCCTCAGCAATGATGTTTTTTAATACCTTTTGAATGTTTTCCATCTCAACATGTGTGTTCATTTTTATTAACCCCTTTTTTGTCTTTTATTTTTTATAATTAGATTATAAATTCTCTTTCAACGCTTGCCTTTTCACCTTACCTGTTGAAGTCTGCTCAAGTTTTTCTTGAAAAAATATCTTTCTAGGTACCTTATATGCTGATAAATACCTTCTGCAATGGGATAATATTTCTTCTTGCTTAGAAGGATGATTTAAAACTATATGGGCGACTGGTATTTCTCCTCTAATTGAATCTTCTTGTCCCACTACTACTGCTTCTTTAACAGCAGGATGAGTTTGAATAACCTCTTCAACTTCTAAAGGATTTACCTTCTTTCCGGATACATTAATAGTGAGTTTTTGCTTCCCATATATATAAAGATGACACTTTTCATCTAATATCCCTAAATCTCCAGTCTTAAAATACTCTTTTTTATCGATAATGGAATCCAAATTACCTTCACCATCTAGATAACCCATTGTCATACTTTTATTTTTGATCAGTATTTCGAAAATTTGTAACCCTTTTGATTCCACAGGATCTGAATAATTTAGTAATACACTTGTATCCGATATTACTTTTCCAACAGATGGTTGATTATATAGTTTATTTTCATACTTTTCATGTAAGATTGAAATGGCACCTGTTTCTGTCATACCGTATACATTGTTTAAATTTAATCCAATTAATTCCTCACACTTTGTTAACACTTCTTGGTTTAATATCCCTCCTGCGGTAAGAGCGTATCTCAAGTTTGTTAACTTACTTTTACAATGGCTTGCTAACATCTCATAATGAACTGGAAGTGCAATTAAAATTTCAATTTCCCTTTCTAAAATTACCTTCTCAATCTTTGTTGCGAGAGTTAACGCGGGTAAATAAGTTATTGTTACACCCGAAATTAATGGTGCAATAAACCCAAAAGCAAAACCATACGCATGGAATATTGGTGCAATAGACAGTATTCTTTCTTCTTCTTTTAAATCTAATGTTTTTTTAAGTTGTAAACCTTCATTTAATAATCGTTTCTCTGATTTCAAAACAGCTTTTGGAATATTGGTGGATCCCGATGATAAAAAGATAACTAAGTTCCCTTCATCAACACTTTTGTTCTTCTTAAAGAACAAATTTTGTGTTCTTAAATTAAATAGTCTTATTGGCTTCTCAAACTCCATTTTTTCTTCAATTACCATATCATCTTCTATATCTATTAGTTTTTTTGTATCTGTTATTAAAATACTTGGCTTATACATGTTGATAACAGTTTGAAATTCTTCACTTTTTGTATAAGGATCCAATAGTATAATTGGAATTTTCAAAGAACATAATGAAACGAAAAGTATTGAGAATCTATATGAATCTTTTAAACATAATCCTACTAATTTACTTTGAGATAACCCAATCTTAATAATCGTACTACGGCATTTTTCAATTTCTTCTATATACTCTTTGTAACTAACCTCTTTTTCGTCTCTTATAAAAGCGATGTGTTCTGGATTGTTCTTCTTGATCTGATTGTATATCACTAAAAACCCCTCATATCTTTGAAGTTATTCTATTTTTCAAATCCATTGGCGTACTAGCGGTAACTACCTCGTATGATTTATTCATTGAAAAATTTTCAGTAAACCAATCTACTTTGATTGTATAAACATCTACTTTCTTACCTATATCCAAATCACTCTCTGTATCCCCAATAAATATACTTTCTTCTTTTTTTGCCTCCAACATCTCTATTGCTAAAGCTAATCCATCTGGATTGGGTTTACTTGGTATATTATCACTAGAAGTAATAATTACATCGAAATATTTAATTAAATCGGTATATTTAAGTAGTGCGTAAGTCGTTTCTCTTGATCTGCCCGTAAAAATCCCTAGTTTCATTTTCCTATCTTTTAGGTACTCCAACATATTGTGTATATCAATTGGAGGTATTAAAAATAATTCACACAAATTATCTAGGAAATACTTATTATAAAATTTTAATGCTCTTTCTTTATTTTCTTCTCCTACTAAACAACCAAGTGTAGCCTCTTCTGTAGGCATAGCATATCTTTTGATTAGAAGTGTACTACAAGTTTTATTCATAACCCTTGAATAAGCATATTTACAACTTTCCAAATGAATTTTCCAACTATTAACCAACGTTCCATCTAAATCAAATATGACTGTGGATACTTTATTAATCATTAATGTTCAGTACTCCCCCAGTTTAAATTTCGATCAATATGTTCAATATTCATATCGATATATGGTCCAGTCTGACAGCTTACTTTGCAGGCTATTTCTACTAATGAAGTTGCAATTGCCGCTCCCGAAGCCATTCCTAATCTCATCTGTAAATCAAGTAATGGTGACAACCCCATCTTTTCCAGTAAGAATTTATGCCCAGGTTCAGAAGAGACATGGGACGCAATAAGATAATTAGATATATCTGGACATAATAATTGCGCAATACTAGCCGCAGCTGTAGTTATAAATCCATCAATAATTATAGGTATTTTCCGTGCTGCTGCTCCCAGAATTAGCCCTACTACCCCAGCTATTTCCAGTCCACCAATAGAACTAATTATACGAAGAGGATCATCAGTGACCTTGAGATTATGATAATCTATACTCTTTTTTACAATTTCAGTTTTATATTTAACCTTTTCGCACGATATACCCGTTCCTTTTCCTACAACATCATTTGGTGAGATATTACAAACAACTGAAGTTATAGCGCTAGCGGCTGTGGTATTTCCAATACCAATTTCCCCAACTGCTATAATATTTGAATTTTGATTTTTTTCAGTCTCTAGTACTTTAGCACCTTTTAATATAGCCTCTATTGTTTCAGATATACTCATTGCCACTGTATTCGTCATATCATTCGTTCCTTCCTTAACCTTCCAGTTAAGAAAATTATCTGAATCAATACATTCTTTCAAACCCAAATCAACTAAAGTAATATCTGCCCCAACCTGCTTAGCAATTACATTAATAGGTGCTAAACCATCGGCTATCGTTTTGAATACCTTACTCGTAACATTTGATTTAAATAATGATACATGCTTTGATGCTATACCATGGTCACCTGCAAAAATAACAATACTTTTTTTGAAATCATCTATCTGAGTTATTCCTCGTACACCTGCAATCTGATAGGCTATCTTATCTAACGCCCCTAAACTTTTTAATGGCTTTGCTATTCGCATTTGGCTAATGTGAAATTTTCTTTCGGCATATTTATCGATAGGTGTTATCTTATCAATAAGTTCTTTTAATGATTGAATATTCTCTTTCATTCAGAACACCCCGCAATTTTATCTGTGTTCTTATGGAGTTTCTCCTCTATTAATTCTGATACACCATTAATAAAATGTTGATTAATGAAATACCTTGATACTCTTTCTCTAGCCGCGTTTGCTAAACTATCACCTAATTCTTGATTATTTAACAATCTTTCAATCTTATAGGCAATTTCATTTTCATCTAACTCACGTATACCATACTTATCTTCGTTTACAGTTAATTTCAAAGCTTCTTTGTTATCACGTAATAACTCATTTAACGAATCAACCGAAGAGGCTATTATAGGCTTACCTACAGCCATAAATTCAGCAGCAACATAACAAAACGACTCCCATAATGAAGGTACTACACATATATCTGCTACATGAAAGTATTCAATTGCCTCCTCTCGTGTTATATCACCTAAGAAAATTACTGAATCGCTTACATTTAACTTTTTAGTTAGTTCCTTGAGATATTCTAGCTCTGGTCCAACACCAATAATTCCGAGCTTAACTTTTGGGTAATTTCTCCAAACTTTTGCAAATCCTTTAATTAAATAATCAAATCCTTTCACTGGTACTAATCTACCGCAACCTAAAATTATAATTTCTTCCTCTTTTGCTAGAACGCTTCTTCTTCGTCTATAATTTACATTTTCTTTTCTTGCAAGTTCATCTGGATAAATTCCTAAATGAATTACGCTTGTTTTATCTCTCGATAAATCCTCATACTGCTTATGTATACTTTCGGATAACGCATTACTAATAAACACAGTATGGGTAGAGTGCATTAATGCTTTTCTCTCCAATTCAAGAATTAACTCTTTTCTAGCTTCAACATTATTTGAAACTCGATGAACCCCATTTCTATCGTAAGGAACCATCTTTGAAAAATCTTGTAAAAGGATATTAATGAGTGGGCATCCAAACTGTTTTGCTAAAATAGAAGCTTCAGGAAAACAAAACAAGTCCGGAAAAATAATTATTGATGGTGCACCAAACTTATTTACGAAATGATTTACACCCTTCATTAATCTTCTATGAGAAACAAGAGAATTGTCACTTATACCAGCTTCTTCTGTATATAAAGATTTATTGCTAATTCGATATATATTAACATCATTAATTACTTCTGTTACTAAAATTTCCTCTATATTATTTGTAATTACTCCTACTTTATATCCTGATTTTGCTAGACCTTCAGCCAATGATCTGGCTACTGTACTTGTTCCGCCAATTGTATTAGGCGGATACTCACGCGAAAAAATTAATACTTTCAAGGTTTCACTTCCCTTTCTTTATGTATTTTCATATATGCCTGAATTTGTTCTAACGTGAAATGATAAGCATCCTTACCTTCTTCAAAATTTTTATACCAGTTTACTGTTTCACTAACTGTACGATTAAAATCCCATTTTGAATTCCACTTTAATTGATAAACAGCTTTTTCAGAATTAACACTTAGACTATTAGATTCATAAAAATTTTCATTATAATTTTCGGAGTTATAGGACCCGTTCCCCCAATTATCAATAAACGTTTCTACTAATCTTTGTACTGGTAAAATGGAAGTATTAGTTGGCCCAAAGTTCCAACTTCCACTATACTTTTTAGGGTTGTGAAACAAATTTATACTTAGTAGCAAATAACCATACAATACGTCAAGTACATGCTGCCAAGGTCTAAAAGCATAGGGCTTTCTTAATTCAATTACTTTTTTCGCTGAAAGAGCTCTAACACAGTCAGGTATAATTCGCCCCTCCGCCCAATCTCCTCCACCAATTACATTTCCTGTTCTCGCACTCGCTAAACCAATTTTACTGTCCTCAGAAAAATAAGCATCTATATATGCAGTAAATATTAGCTCTGCAGCTGCTTTAGAAACGCTATAAGGATCTCCTCCTCCTAATTCATCATTTTCCCTATACCCCCATAACCATTCTTTATTTTTATAGCACTTATCAGACGTAACATATACTACCGACTTAACCGACTTATTGTGACGAACAACTTCTAACAAATTCACTGAACCAATTACATTAACATCAAAAGTGCGTTTGGGTTCTGTATACGAAACTCCTACAAGTGGTTGAGCAGCCAGATGAAAAACAAATTCTGGATTTTGTTTTCTGAAAACTTCTTTTAGATGTTCTAAATCTAGTATGTCTCCATCAATATGTAAAATCCTTTCCTCTAAACCTAATATATTGTAAAGACAATCTTTTTTATCAGGAGGTAGTGAATATCCGACAACATCTGCACCTAACATATCTAACCACATACAAAGCCATGCACCTTTAAATCCTGTATCCCCAGTAACAAGTACCTTTTTCCCTTTAAATATAGACAAGTCTTTAGTTAATTCCATAATTTCCAAGGTGCCTCCATATTTTCATACATTTGATTTAAAGTTAATTGATCTTTATATGTATCCATACTTCCCCAAAAATCACTATGGTTATATACCATCATTTGTTTATTTCCCATTAATTTTTGTAGCGGTTCTTTTTCAAATACTAATTCTTTATCATTGTCTAGATATTCAAAAATCCCTCTGTTACAAATGAAATATCCACCAGAAATTTTTGCATCAGCAACTTGAGGTTTTTCTTGAAACTCTGTTACATGCCCCTCACTGTCACATTGCAACTCCCCATACTGCCCTGTTCTTGAAATACCTGTAACAGTTAGTATTTTTCCATGTGAATGATGAAAGTCCAATTGACGATTAATATTAAGATTACAAACTCCATCTCCATAAGTAAGCATAAAGGTTGAATCATCTCCAATATACTTTTGAATTTGTTTAATACGACTCCCTGTCATTGAATCTAAACCTGTTTCTACCATCGTAATTTTCCAATCTTCCTCACTCAATCTATTATGGTATTGAATATCATTGGGCTGATTAAGAGAAATTGAAAAATCACTATTGATTAACTTATAATTCATGAAATACTCTTTTATTTTCCACCCTTGATAACCTAAACATAAAATAAATTCATTATGTCCCCATGAAGAATAGTATTTCATAATGTGCCATAATATTGGCTTGTCCCCTATCGTAATCATCGGTTTAGGAATATTATCTTTATGCGATTGCATTCTCGTTCCAAAACCACCACAAAGAATAACTACTTTCACCTATCTCATCCTTTCGTATGTATTTTACTAAGCAAATATTTTATTGATTCTTAAAATTCGAACCAGAAAAGAAAACGTTTGCACAGTTATGGATTATAAACCTATTACTATAAATTGTAAATACATTTTTTTACTATTTTTATCTAATTATGAATTATCCAACAAAACAAAACGCAACCTGATAAATAAATTAAATATTCTAATAATAATTCAATATCTACTTCTAC
>NZ_QPEL01000293.1:0-744 GCF_008368965.1 Bacillus sp. AY2-1
TTATAATATTTACCTGTACAATCTAAACTTAGACTCTTTTGGGCTTTACCCTTCAATTGTCTTAAATTCATATGAGGTAGCGCAGTAAGTTAATTTTTAATAAAAAACGTTTGTATTAAAAAATGCAAAAATACATACTCCTCCAAAACTATATGCACTTAAATATTCATATAGTAAAATAATCAGTACAAACGTGTCCTATATAGCATATTTCCTTAACGGGCTTGATATTATATTCATCATAAAATTGGTGTGACCTTAATATCTCACTTAGCTCTTTAATATTTTGATATTAACAATATAGAGTTAATATATGCCTACTTTATCGCTACACCTACATATAAGCCAAGAATTCAATTACAGAACGGTTTTCATCAATGGTAGACGAAAACATGTCAAACAAAAAGAGACTCAATTATTTATTACTTTTCGTATAGATGTAATAAAAGATTATAGGAGAAATATATATGCTCAAAAAAATAAATAGATTTATGTTTACTTTGCCTACCATTTCTTTTATTTTTCTTATTTTATTAGGATCATTTTTATTTGTAATACCATTAGGTCTATTCTTACCTGAAATACAAAAAAACCCAATAACAGAAGCACCTCTTATTCTTCAAGTTTTATTGGGGGTATTAGCAGCACCTATATATGAAACAGTAGTTTTTCAAGTATTTTTATTTTGGCTATTAAGTTGGATTCCTTACATTAAAAATCGCGATTACCTTATCATTTTAATAG
>NZ_QPEL01000294.1:0-531 GCF_008368965.1 Bacillus sp. AY2-1
TCATCTGAATCATCATCCATTATAAAAAGCTCGAAATCTTGAAAGGTTTGGTTTAATACACTTAATATAGATTTTTCAACAAACGCAGGCTTATTGTAACTTGTCATTATAACTGAAATTTTAGGCAAATCTCTCTCTCCTCCTTATCAATAAATACAAAAACAGTTACGTTATTATATAAATAGAAAGGACAAACCGTTCCGATAATTTTAAAAAAGGTTTCTTTATCTATAAAAAATTAATAGCAGTATTTATATTCACCCATGTCTCTTTTTTCTCCACTATAGTCCATACCATATCTATGAAAAAGTCATAAATTATTTAAGTATAAAAAAGAAAGTGTCGATAAAGCTTTAATTATTAGATTTCACTAGAAAAACACATTCAATATTCTCAATAGAGGTGAAGACTTTGCAACCCCAAATATCAATTATCCTTACTAGTTATAATAAGCCATCATTAATTAATAAAGTTATTGAAAGTGTTCTAATGCAAACTTATAAAGAATGGGAACTTTTTATTATGGATGAT
>NZ_QPEL01000295.1:0-1127 GCF_008368965.1 Bacillus sp. AY2-1
CACCAAATGGGGTCAGACCACTGCTTATTGTAGTTCAATAAAGGGTTTTTAGACTTTCCGGTACAGATGCTCCTTCTATTCTTAGAAGTGCCCCCTAGCAACTCCATAGCCATCAAGTTCAGAAATTAATTTATTGAATACTTTTATTCTATTTATAGTCATAAGTTTGAATACACTGAATATTTAATGATATATTTATAAAATTGGATTTTATTAACATATAGAGAAAAAGTAGTATATTTAGAATGTAATATAAAAAGAAAAAAGGGGATGAATGTATGTTTAAAAAAGTAGGAATGGGAATAGTTTCTGCAGCTACTGTATTAATAGTTGGGTTCGGATTGAGTAATACCGCTTCGGCTGATTTAAAAACCGAAGATTTATATGAATATCAAGAATGGGAACCTAATAATACATTGGAAACAGCTGATGATTTTGGTTTGAATGGAGTTGTTTTTGGGAATTTTGATACAGAGGGAGATAAAGTAGATATTTATAAATTTACAGCAGAAACAACAAATCTTGCATATTTTAGTTTAGGTATAAAAAATTGGACGAAAAATGACTATAATTTATATTTATTAGATAATAAGGGGAATGTGTTGGCTAAATCAGAAGCTGAAAAAACCTCAAGTCTTGAAGATTTCATATATAAAGTAAAAAAGAATCAAATATACTATATAAAAATTGTTGCTAAAGAACGTGGATCACAAACAACAACTAAATATACATTAAAGGCTTTCTCTGAGGGGAACTATACAATACCCGAGTGGTTAGAATAGCAAAGACAAAAAAGACACCTGAAAAGGTGCCTTTTTTTCTTTAAATGCTTTTGGATCACTTAATACGAGAATAAGTCCATTCTCATCACTACAAGAAGTAGATTACAACACAATAGCCTTTTATTTTAGAAAGAATCATTCTACGCAGCTGTACAGAAATAAAGTTCCCTGTTAATTAATAAATTTGCTATTGAAAATCATGCTAAAGATGCACGTAGATATATATAACTAAAGTAATTCCTTTATAAAAAAGTATCCACTTTCTTGTCCTAAAACAATGATAGGAATAGAAGTACCCACTTTCATGTCTTTGTACAAAAAAGGGGAGGCACAAAAACTTTCACT
>NZ_QPEL01000296.1:0-2134 GCF_008368965.1 Bacillus sp. AY2-1
ATCCACATAAAAGAATGAACGCTAAAGCAATCAAGCTACCTGTTCCTGGGCCGAAGAAACCATCATAAAATCCAAGGAATGGAGGCACTGTTAACGCAAACAACAACATACTTATTTTTCTCGGTCGATCTTCGTTTGCTATATTTGGAGATAATAGAAAATAAAGACCAATAATAATAAGTAAAAAAGGTAATATCATGATTAGATATTCTGCCCGTATCTGTAAAACAAGCCATCCACCCAAAACTGATCCAAAAAAGGTCATTAAGATGGACAAACGCATTTCTTTAAGATTAATTTCTTTCTTCTTAATAAAAAACACTGTCGCCATGAGAGTTCCGCTACTCCCTTGCAGTTTATTAGTTGCTATCGCTACAGAAGGAGACATACCTACTAATAACATTATCGGGATAGTTATCATACCACCGCCTCCAGCAATTGTATCTATCCACCCTGCTAATACAGCTACTAAAAATAGTAATATGAGTAATTCAATAGTAAAATCCATACAAAGAATATGGGAAGGCTTGAGCTATTATACCCCAAACCTCCCCATCGTCCCTCCTCTCTTTAAACTAGTTAATAATATCTGTAAAGTAACTTTCTTTCTGATCACGTAATCGGCTGGAAACGTACTGCCTGCAAACAATTCTTCTTCCGTACTTATTATCTCCAATCGGAATTTTATATTCTTCCTCAGATAACCTTTCCCTACCATGAGTTACATTTGTTTGTTTACCATAGTATGAATTTGGAATAATTAATAAATCTTCAGATGTAAGTGGAACCTTATAAGTGGGCGTTGTTCGTAAGAGTTCTAAAAACATGTCAAATTTCAATTTTTCTTCTTCACTTTTTCCCACATAAATCAATCTATTTTCTGCTCCATTCAAACAAGTTGCAATAATATCACCATTATCATCCAAAAATATGATTTGGTTTATTTCCCCTACAAATCCCGATATTTCACCATCCGCCATTCCTGCGATATGAGCAATAGGCATTTTACTTATCGCCAATATATCATCTTTACTGAAGTGATTTTCTTCAAGATGCTTTTGAAGTAATTTTGGCGTTCCAATATGAGTTTGAGTTTTTAAATTTAACACTCCTTTTAATAAAAGAGCATCAACTCTAGTAAATTTTCCACAAGTAATTTCAGACACTATTCGTTCCACGGATTTATTAAGTCTATTTGATACAATTTCTAAATTCGTATTGAATATTTTCAATCTTGCTTCAATATCTGATTGGTCTTTCATGTCTGTATACACTGTGGCATCGTTATGTTGATAAAAGTTCCCGCCACCGGTGCTTGCACCGACATTTCGCAAAACTTCATCGTTGTTCAAAGGAGAAATGAGGTGAAATCTATTTTTCCCTGCATGTTCGGATGGGTGAATTAAAGCATCATAATTAAAAAGTGTGGCAAAAAGCCATGTGACCCATTCTGCATAAAAATATTTTTTCATTCTATCGTCTTCGTCTTCACCATAATTAAAACCTTTGCGATTTTCCCCAGGTAATAGGGTTTCCATAGGATCACATGGAATATTTTTAATAAGAGTAGGTGGTACGTTTCCACCACAATTCGCTACTTTTATCATATGTAGTAGTTTTTTCATATCTGAATTCGAAGTTTTCTTTGAATAATCAATCAAACAATTAAGCCACTCTCTTGAAAAGCTTGCAGCTATTTCTTGATCACAAGTATAAGGATTATGAGTTTTTAATTCATGGTCTATTAGATTCTTGATTTTATCCTTCAATACATTAGGAATGCTAATTTCTTCGATTTCTGTAATCTGCAGTATTCCTTTATTCATTATAAAACCTCCGTTGTTTTATTTTTTCACCATATCTTCTATTAAATAAACTACCTACTTCTTTTTTGCTCCTTTGCTTTTCGTCAGAGCTATTACAGTTACCAAATTACAGAGCATAAACGTGGAGTAAACAAAATTTCTTTTTAGTTACATTAACCCCGTAAATCTCCATTAAATTAGTATATTTAATGGAGATTTCTTTTCATACTTTACTTTCAAACTATGTTTATAGGATTTTCAATTCAAGCACAAATATTCCTTTCCCTAGAATTTTCCTAAGATTGAAATCAGAATTTACAATACACTAA
>NZ_QPEL01000297.1:0-814 GCF_008368965.1 Bacillus sp. AY2-1
GTGGCGGAATTGGCAGACGCGCACGACTCAAAATCGTGTTCCTTCGGGAGTGTCGGTTCGACCCCGACCATCGGTATCATGAACGTCGTAAAAAAACTCTATACAATTAGTATAGAGTTTTTTTTGTTTTCTTTTCATTACATGACAAAATAAGCACAAAAAGTGTACGGTGAGTAAACTGCGAAACATTAAAAGGATAAAAACAAACATTCAATTTTATCCTTTTAATTGCGGTATTCTATAATATTCCCTTCGAGCACTCTAGAGAGAATTTCTCCACCCCGGTGACATGAAGTTAAATCCGACACCACCAGTAGATATTAGTACATGATCAGCTGTTAATTTCGTAATTTCTAAAAACTTCTTTTCAAACTTTTCTCTGTTGTATTTGTACATAGTTGAGTGGCACGACCACATGTGCGTTGAAGTACTCAACCAGTCCCCTAATTCCTTCAATTCAGGAAACGCCTCAAATTGGATTGGTTCATCTAATTTCATGAATCTTACTTGATAGATAGTTGGGTTTAACTTCTCTCCTATTCCTTTAAAAGCATGTGATTTTTTCTCATTTGAATGTGTCATAATTCTCCCTCCACCTTTTCTTCAAATTTTTCCCTATTTTTATTGTACAGCAATAGAAAGTAATTATGGGAATATTATGGAAATCGGTATCGGCAATATAAAAAGACTCTAACAGAAATGTTAGAGTCTTTTTTGTTAAATTATATTATGTGATGCTAAAATTCGTAATAAACTTAGGAATTCATGTATAATATAACTTGTCGAAAGAACAAAATGATAGTGATTTATATTA
>NZ_QPEL01000298.1:0-1680 GCF_008368965.1 Bacillus sp. AY2-1
AAAATATTAAATTGATGGTAATAGATCATTCGGAAATGCCCCCCATAAAATAGTAGTTTTATTATTACAGCTATCCTACAAAGTGGTTTATCTGTTCATGAAAAATAAGAATTCATTACACATAATACCGAAATTTATTTTCCTGCTTTAAACCTCACTCCTATAGAATAGCTAGTACAAATAGTTGAACTCTTAAAAAGAGCTTTAAAAAATAAATAGTAAGACCAATTTTCAACCGCCCTTTACAGGTGATCTTTTACTTTTTCTACTTCACATATACAAAGGGTTCATTTGTCGTAATATAGTATCTTCTCCCCTTTTCATTCATGATTCTTTACTTCTTTTCTCTCTCTTGCCAATGAATATGGTATATAATTGAGTACCTGCCAAAACTGTTTTTCTTCCACATTAAGATAAAAATTTACTATCAACTAAAGATTCTATTCCTTCACCGTTTCTCCAATACATAACTGGATTAGGCCTTCTGGAGGCTAAAGGGGCCAGGAAAGCAGCAAAGCTAGCGTAAGGTGCTAAATTCCCTCAAGGCATCTCAAAAGCTGAACAATTATTTAATATTCCTATACTCTCCACTCTCCAACATACAACATACAACAAAATACATCGTAAAATATATTTTACGATGTATTTTAAAAGGGAAATCGTCATCAGTTTTCTCACCCATATATTTATGAAGAGCTTTACCATTCACGATAAACTCCTCAAATTTTAAAAAGTTCTTTTAATTGTATTATACGTTTTAAACATAGATTTACACGTATAACAAAGGGATAATACGGATAAGTTTATACTAAATGAACGTAGTTCAAGTCGCAGGAAGGCACCTTAGGGTGTCTTTTTTTGTACATAATAAAAGCCTCACCATCCTATGGAAACGGTAATTCCTTTAAAACAAATAATAATTGTAAATATATTAATTTTACATTACATTAAAGGTTAGAGAAAACTCTTATAATAATGCAGTGCTAAATAGTAGGTGAAAAAATGGAATTTAACGATTTGGGTATTACCATTAAAGAACTTAGAATAAAAAAAAAAATATCACAATCCGAATTGTGTCATGGAATATGTTCACAAAGTCAAATTAGCAAGATCGAAAAAGGTGTGATTTATCCATCTAGTATATTGTTATATCAATTATCAGAAAGACTTGGCATTGATCCGAATCATATATTTGCACTAACTCAAAACAAAAGATTAAAATATGTAGAAAATGTAAAATACGTAATAAAAGATTGCTTAAAGCAAAAACAATATAAAGAACTTTATGAAATAGTAAAAAAAGAGAAAAACTTAAATAATTTTCAAACAAAAGAAGAGAAACAATTTCTAATATGGCATGAAGCAATCGCTATATTTGAGGTAAATAGATCAACAAAAACTGCTTTAACTCTTTTAAATCATGCGTTAAAACTAACTTTAACCAATTCTGATTTTTTATCAGAAAGAGAAATACATATTATGCAGACAATGGCTATATTTCATGGGGAAAATAAAGAATATGAAAAAAGTATTACGATATTAAAAAGATGTTTAACTAATTTTAATAAGTTAGATTTTCCTAGAGACAAAGAAATTAAATTAAAAATCATTTTCAATTTAGCAAAATGTTTAGACTTCACATATCAACATGAAGAGGCAATAAAATACATTGATAAGGGC
>NZ_QPEL01000299.1:0-5735 GCF_008368965.1 Bacillus sp. AY2-1
GAAAAAATGTTATGAAATCTATTTTGAAGTAGTGATACCTTTGCAAAAAGGTATTTCAGATTTTTTTATAGTGAGTGAGGAACAACAATATTCTTTAGAAAAAATGGTTCGTATGAAGTTCGAAGGAGATATTCAATGATAGATAAACTAGCTTCAATTGATTTAGGAAAATTATTAAAACCATATATTGATGTAGGTTGCGGAAAGGCTATTTTTGATAAAAGTATAAACCCAAAGAAAAGATATTTTTTAGAAAAAAGATGGGGAGAAGATAAAAATATTTTATCCGTAATTATGACTAATCCTAGTACAGCCGATTCATTAGGAAATGATGAAACGGTAGAATTTTTAATAGAGTATGCAAAACATCACAATTATAATGCATTATATGTAGTAAATATAATACCTATAATAAATTCTAGTACGAAAAAGCTTAAATCGATATACAGTGAATCTATCATTTCTCAAATTGTTAAAGAAAATACGGCTTTAGAAAGTATAAAATACGCATTAAAAAATTCTAATAGCATAATATTAGCTTGGGGAGAATTCGGACAGAAGTATTTTAAATATATTATTGAGGACGATGAAATAAAGAATTTATTTTTAGAAAAAGCTAATCTGTGTGAAGTGTTTGATTTCGGAAAAAATGATAAGTTTCCTAAGCACCCTAGACCGAATAATCCATATCGATATGATTTTACTGTTAACACTGTACTTAAAAGTGCTGGAATTCAATTGGAGAGTTGGATTAGCAATTAAATTATATGCAAAAAAATAAAGGTCTTTATTTCTTCTAAATATACTGACCTGCAAAAAGCAGCATTAACACAAAAGTATTTTATTTATATATAAAGTAAGACCACTGTCTAGTATATGCCAGTGGTCTTTTAAATCTCTGTGTAATATTCTGTTAATAGAGGATGCGAGGCAGTTAAATTTTACTGAACAACCCTTTTCTAAATTGCTTAAAATCTTATACAAATTTCTATTTGTTACTTAACGACTTTAAAGCTTTACCTATATTCCCCAATTCATTCATTACATCTTCAGAGTTATCTTTATTTTTAAAATAAGCGATCATCTTTCCAATTATATTTTTCCACATCTCTAATTCTTGTTCATTAACAAATGGGCTATTCTTATTAACTATACGTTTACAAATAAACTGCCAAAAGTTATTACTCACCAAATGTTCTCGTACCTCATTAACTACTTGAGTGAGACCGTAAAATTCGTATATTTTATTAAATGTTGGGTTCAATAACCATTGAATTTTTTCAGTATAACAATCACGTGCTAAATAACCACCACTTAAATAATCAAATAGACACTCATCTTTATGTGAAGTTTTAAAATGACTTGATCTAAAATGAACGTTCATCTCATCATTATAGCGTTTTAAAAATTCTATTGGTTTAATATAAGGTAAATTTCTATTTGTTTTTAGGTCATACACTAAATATAACAAGTCAAGTAGTGTTTCATTTGCTAATAGTTCTGCCTTATCACTTTCAACCAAAAAACCATGTGCTGTTCTGTTTCGTATAAATTCAAACTGAAATTTAAAATATGGAAATGGGTTAAATTTAATACTTTCTACTAATTGGTGAAGTTTAGTCCCCAATGTAAAACTTTTTACATCATTCGGCAATAAGCCTATCTCCTTACAGTAATCGTAAAAAATCCCTTCAATTTGGATGACAACAATGTTATTAAACGCTAAGTACTCTCCATTATTAAAATGTTGAATAGCATCCTTTAAAATAGGGAATCTGTGTGAGATGACGTGATTTCCCTTAATACTTTCCAGTATATGTTCGGGTATATCTTCTTCTTCAATATATTCTTTTAGGAAATTGAGATAATCATTTTCACTTTTTTCTCTTATTTTCTCTATTTTTGTTGTTTGATATTTATGCTGATTTAACATTTTTTTAATAGTGGGGGCATCTAATTTGCGAGAAAACTTTCTTAACTTTTCTATCACTTTTGATGTTTCCATATAAAACTTTATATTTACACTATAGTCACATTCAGGTTTAAATAGTTCCTCATGTTTTTCAATTAAAGAAACTTCATATTCATAACTATATAAAGTTTCTGTTTTAAGTTTTGTACAATTTGACAATGACTTTCTTCTTATTGTTTCATCATCATAATTTTTTAAGATTCCTTTTCTTTCCTCTTCTAATAAAGAAATATAATAATCGTGTTTTTTTATATCCGTTTCTAACTTCAATATTTCTTCTGTAGTTATGCACTCTTTTTCCTCTATCAATTCAGAAAAATCTGCAAATTCTTTTGTAGCTTTATCAATATCCTTATTTATTTCATCTATACGGTTTCTTCTTCCCTCAAGTTGTTGATTTAATAACACAATGTTATTTTTTATCTCTAAATCTAATTTAGTTATTTTATCCGTTGCCTCTTTTATCTTTTTCAAATATATTTCGTACTCTTGTTTAGGTATTCTATGGAGTCCTAAAATTTCATTATAAAATTCTTTATAAAAGTCAATTTCATTTTTAGAAAAAGACTTTTTTTCCAACATCTCATTCACCTTTTTATAGACTATATGAAAGCTAGTATTATTGTCTAATTCAAAGAAATCTAATAGAAATTTTCTAGAAATTTTCCAGCTATCATCATCTTCAAACATATAATTATGTATCGCCATGTTATCTAAATCTAGATATCTGATAAATTTATCTCTTAATGATATATCTCTTATCAACATTTTCACCAACCCTAGTTTTTTAATAAGCTATACTTAAAATATATCACGAGTTTTCTTATATTCGAGATATATTTCCACCGATTTTATTTTTTATATAGAGGTGCCGTACTAGATGGAATAACAAAAAGTTGCAGCTTAAAAATTTACATTATCAGCCAAAGGTATTATATTAACTCTATTAGCTACAGTATTACTTGAATTAGGTGAAAGGAAGTTACAAAAATGCCTATATTATATGGTGAGGTAAATAGAACTTATATTGAAAGTGTTTTAAATGAATTATTAGATGGCGAATTCCATTCTTCAATAAGAAAGAAACTGCTTATTGAAGATTTGACTTATGATACTGAGTATACTCCCTTTAAACTGATAGGTGGCTATCCTGAAGAAAAAACTCAAGCCTCTTGTCTTCCACCACATGAGGGAGAGACTCTAGTAAGAAAAGTGATATTTTTTACTGAATCCATCGGTATAGCCATAAATCATTACTTTGGAAGGGTCCCTCAATCACCAATGTTTAATGAAATCGTAAATATTTATATTAAATTTGTTGTGATTCACGAGTTAGTACACGTACAACAATTTAAAAATGGTTTAACAATGGAAAAGTATAATTCAAGCACATATGACGATAGTGAAGAAGAAGAGGAAGCAAACAAAAAGGCAGAAGAACTGTTGACTAGTGAGGGATCATTTCAAAGAGAAGTAGCAAAATTTATAATAGAAAATAAAAGTGTTTACAATGATGACGTAGGAGAATTACATAATATATATATCCAACAATTTCAAGTTCATAACTCCTAGTCAAAAAGGTATTCTCCCCCTACCTTAACAGCCTGACATGTAAAAAGTTATAGAAAATCCCCCTTCATTCTCTGTCCTTAGGAAGAATCTCATTTCTGTAGATAACAATTGATGACTACTAAAAAAATACTTTAAAATAAAATAGATTAAAGAAAGATTCTAAGAAATAGCAGGAAAGAAGTAAAAAACTGATATTGCGGATAGCAATAGAATAATACAGAACTAACAGGCTTTAGAGGGCTAATTATTGGCGATGCAATGGCGACATTTTATAGATATATCTTTGATATATCCCCTGTGAAATAAGGATTTAATACAGTTATAAATCCGTTTCCCCACCTTGACAGGCTGGAGGACGTGAGTTCGAGCCTCTCCGGGGTCATATCTTTTGAAGAGGCCGTATTCTACAAGGGTTTGTAGGTGTTAATGTTTTATACTTTACACACCAAAAATCACCCTAGTGTTGCGGTCATTTACTTTTTAGGGTGCAAGTCATTCACGTCTTCTTATGCGGTAAACCAAATTACCGATATAGGGAGGCGTTTTATTTTGTCTAGAACAAGTAAAAGAGGAAAATCCAAGTTAGGTCGTACAAACATTGAAGTTACACAGGATAAAACTTACACATTCCAAGAGTTATTTAACATTTATATGTTTGCAAAAGAAGCAGAAGGTCTTGCAAGAAGAACCCTTGAAAATAATTGTGTCTATGCTATCCCTTATACTTACTAGTTCAATTCCTCGTTGTTCAAGTTCTTCCGACAACTCAATCAATCTTTTTGTAGAACGCCCAACTCGATCAAGTTTGTAAACAACTACTACATCACCTTCTCTTGCATACTCAATTAATTGATTAAGCTGAGGTCTATCAGCCTTCATTCCACTCATTTTTTCTTGATATATCTTTTCACATCCAGCTTTCTCCAAGACATCTAATTGTAAGTCTAATGATTGTTGATGTGTACTAACCCTTGCATAGCCTATTCTCATATGTATCACCTTCAAGTATCAATTTATTATCTTGATTGCATCAAAAACATTAATTTAAGTAAATAAGGATACAACGTTTTTGATGCGACTTTTGATACTATATTTAGGCTATATTTATATTTTTCTAAATCTGTTTCATCATGTATCATAAACATTGAAATAAAAAACTCCCACAAACATTTGTGGAAGTAAAAACAATTTAACTTTTGCTATTACAGACGTTTTTATTATAAATTCATACTTAAAAATATAGCTTAAAACACTATTTTCTTGTTTTTTATACGTGAGAAATATTTAACACGATCGAGGGGGCGTAACAAATATAATTATCTATCCCAGAATTTTTTATATCCCGATTTATAATTTTTTTATAACATTTAGCTTGAGAAATTCATTTTATCCTATGTAGACTATTTATAAATCTTAATCTATAATAGCGTGGATAATTATGGTAAGATATACTTATAAATATTAAAGAAGGTGATGTTTTGGCGTTTGATGCAAAAGTTTTACAGGTTTTAATTGCTTCTCCTTCAGATGTTGCACAAGAAAGAGACATTATCCCAAAGGTCATTTATGATTGGAATGCTGTAAATTCTGAACATGAAAAAATTGTCTTGTTGCCTGTAAAGTGGGAAACTCATTCATCCCCACAATACAGAGGGAATGATACACAGGAAATTTTAAATGAACAGTTTGTAAGAAATTCAGATATATTAATTGGAGCAATGTGGACTAAATTAGGTACTCCTACCTTGAAAACTGAGTCTGGTACAGTCGAAGAAATCGAAGAATTTATACATTCAAACAAACCAATTAAATTGTACTTTTCAAGCCAAAGTTTGCCGAATGATGTTAATATTGATGAGCTACAGCGATTGCGAGCCTTCAAAAAAACTTATCAAAGTCAAGGAATATATGGGGAGTATTCATCTATAGATGAGTTTAGACATCTTCTATTTCATGATTTGACTAGGGAAGTTCATAAATATAAGGCTCAGACGTTATCTGAAGAAAAAAAGATTATAGAACACCCCATATTATCAATTGATGCGTCAGATGAAAAAAAAAACTAAAGCAAACCTTAAGAACAATTCTCAGGGAGAATGAGAGAATTTTTCTTGAGTATGGACCACATAGTATTAGAGCAGGAAATCCACTTTCAGAATCATCTAATATATGGAAAAACAAATGTTTAGAA
>NZ_QPEL01000003.1:0-5771 GCF_008368965.1 Bacillus sp. AY2-1
TTATATAACGTAAAAAGAAACCCTACCAATATTAAGCTTTCTACCACGATAATCCCGACCCTCTCCTTCCTTTTAACCCCAACACATTAAATAAAAGTTGCAGCAAACAAAAAGGATCCTCCCTTCTCTTAAAGGCTGATCCTTTTCTTCTTGCATGAAACTATTTTTAGCTATTCTTGATTAATTAGAATAACAGCTGGTCCATCTACACGAATTCCACCAACTTCGATTTTTTCATACGGCTCAACTGTAATAGAGATGATCCCTTCTCGCTCCTTTAATTCATTACTTAATTCTTTTGTTAACATTTTTTTCATGTGTGCACTCCTTCTTATTGCTTAATTTTCTATTTGTATGTAAATAAAATTTAAAATGGTTTCCTGGTCTGGAAACCATTTTTTGTAGTTGACCATATAGTGTTACCAGTTCGTTTATCAATTTTACGTAAAGAGGATAAACAATTACTATACACTGGCTCATTAGATGTAAGAAACTCTTAAAGATAGCGGTTAAATTAATTGTTTTTTCTTCTAAAAATAATGACTTAGATAGTATATTACCTAAAACAATGAAAGCCCTACCTCTCTTTCATCCTTACGGCTCCTTGTCCGTGCCAGTGTGAATCAGGATTGCAAAAATCAAGTGACTATTTAATCGAGTTATTTGATGAAACTTCGAACGTTCGTAAAAGAAATTTAAAAATAAAAATGGATTAGATTGAAGTAATAACAAAAGAGGTTCCTACTCTAAAAGTGAGTTGAAGAAATTGAATATCTTTGAAATGATTTGCTTTTAATACTCATCATATTCCCGAAAAATTCAGGATGTTTTCGGAGATATAATTCATTATTTATAATGAACCTTAACAGAAACTTTTTATTTGATTTTCAGTGATTCCTTTAATTAATTCTAGTTCACTGACCAAAAATCTATATGCATCATCCAACAATTTTTTTTCGCTTGTATTCAGTGCTTTTTCTTTCTTCATACGCATTAAATCCCGTACAACTTCAGCACCTTTTTGTATTTCACCCGTTTTTATTTTGTCCGTGTTCACTTTATGCCTTTGTTTCCACGGCAGTAATTTACAGGATTCTTCATGCTGAAAAATGTGTATAATGTGCTTTAATGCAAGTATATCAGTAACTGGGCGTATATTCGAATTCAATATTTTACCCGTAGGAATCATGACTTGCATCTTACTGATCGACATTTTTATGACAAAATACTGTTGTTTTTTTCCTGAGAATTCTTTTTCTACTATGGCTTCAATTATACCTGCTCCGTGCATTGGATAAACAATGTTATCGCCAATTTGAAACATATAATCCACCTCCATATGTGGTAACCTTCTCAAGCTTAACACATATGTTGTTTTTTATCAAAAATTTTATAATATCATGAAATTATTTTTGTTGTCAATTGTTTTTTCTTTAAAAATTAAATTAAGTAAAACTAGCACAAAAACCATAGGGATTGTGTAAGATTTCTAATAAAAGGAAGGGGAATTTCCCCTCGCCTATTCTGAAACCTCTACTCATTAACGTAGATCCGTTTTCCCTTGAAAACGACCAAATCGATCCCTTATTTTTTTCAACCTTGTGTGGTACTCCAAAATCTCAATTCTTGCTTTTTCTGCTAGAGGGGCAATTGGTCGTAAGTCTTTTAACCCCCAATACTCAACCACTACATCAAGTACTTGATCAAAATATTGTAGTGGTCCATAGTTTGCTTCTTTTGCAATCACAGCCATTCTATTTTCAAAATCAGGCATGACGGCACCTGGCATTTGAAAATTCCTAATCACATTGGCAATATGGTAGCAATAATTTGGTTCCAGTTCTAAATGAATTCGAATAACGTCTCGATAAAACGCATAATGAAGTGTTTCATCTTTTGCAAGACGGCGTAATAATGTAGCAAGATCTGAATCATGCTTACTTGCAACCTTAGCAACATTATTGTAAAACACCATCGTTGCAAGTTCTTGTAGCGTCGTATACGTCATGGCTTCGATTGGTGTATGAAAATCAGGCTCAAATCCACCCTCAACGACTGACTTTCTTAATTCATGTATTCGCTTAGGATTCACACTTCGAGTGAGTAGTAAATATGTCTCCAATAAATTCGAATGTTGATCCTCTTCTGAGGTCCAAGTATGAATGAAGTCTGTAATAACAGAAAGGGATCCTTTAAAAGTCGCAGATAAATACGTTGTAAACCATGGCAAATTCACTTCTGTTAATAAAGCTGTTTCAATGGCCGTAATTACACCAGAAGGAAGAGTAACTTGACTTTCATCCCAAGGAACTCTTTTAAAGTCCATTCCCTTATCCCATGGTAAAAACTCATGATAACCCCAGTCTATCTTCTGCGCTCTTATTTTATGTTGTTCATACAGTTCTTTTAAACGTGGTTCTAATCGAAAATCTAAATCATTCGTTAGCATATGAGTGCCCCCTTTTCTTACCATGGATATTCATCCTATTTTATCCTTAAAAATTTTCTACAAATAAATATTACTTTCCTTTTTTTAAGTTAAACATAATAAATTTGTAACAAAATTTTTTAAGAGCACTATGTTTTCATATAATTTCTTCATATAAAAAGGGATCCTGAGGGTAACATTCATGGATGATGATACTCGTCATGTTGTAAATCTTGTTGAGTGTAAAAAGATGCATGCCTATAAAGAATCGTTTTATAATAAGTATTGATAGTATTTTATACAAACCATCAACCTATTTAGATGTAAAATCCAATATATTAGATTAAGCATTTGAAAAACAAATACAGTTGATGAGATAGCCTTAAACTACAATTCCCAACAACATCAATGTACATTGGCTATGATGAGTTAGACCAAATTTTGTGAAATAGCATACAACACAAAAGGAAGAGGCGATAAACATGCAGTCAACGGAAGCGCATATGAGGGAAAAACAACGTAGAGAAAAAATAGAAATTATATTTAGTCACAGGGTAAAAGGAGAGAGTTATTTTCATGGCTCTTCCTATCAATGGAAAAACATTGTATATCAAAATTATAATAGAATACAACAAAAAGAGTTGGAAGTTGAACAACTCATTTCGAAAATGGAAAAAGCAGGGGTTCGTTTTACGCAGCACCGTTCACTCATACACTATCCCGTCATTGCTTTTGTAAAATATATAGCTAAGATTTATAATGAACCTCTCGAAATACAATAATCATATTTAAAGGAAACCTTTTTGAACTCCCCCCACTTTCACTTCGTTTAGAAGTGAGGGATTCCTAAGTAAAGAGTTCTATCGAACTCTAATTGATTAGGCTAACCCCGCAGTCCTTGCGGTTAGAAGTCTTATCGCTTCATGCTTTAGATTGATACTTGCGTTAATATCCCTATCATGGTTTGTACGACAAGAAGGACAGTCCCATTCACGTAGGTTTAGATTTTTAACGTCTTTATTTTGATATCCACAACAAGAACATAATTGGCTGGAAGCAAATGTTTTCGATACGACAATGACTTGTTTGCCATACCATTTTGCTTTGTATTCTAACATGGATCGAAATTGCAACCAAGATACCTCACTAATTGCTTTTGCTAACTTATGATTTTTTAACATATTCGATACTTGCAAATCCTCTATACCGATAACATCGTGGTTTTTGATGATTTCAGTTGAAATTTTGTCCAAGTAATCTTTTCTAGTATTTGATATGTATTCATGAATTCTAGCTACCTTTACTCGTTGTTTATTCCAGCGAGAAGATCCTTTCATTCTTCTAGAAAGAACACGCTGTGCTTTCGCCAACTTATCTTCTAATGATCGGAAAAACTTCGGATTTTCATAGTGTGTTCCATCTGACAAAATAGCAAAATCTTTTAGTCCTACATCTATTCCAATGTAAGAATGTGTTTTCGGAAGTTCTTGTACTTCTGTTTCAACTAATAGTGACACAAAATATCTACCAGAAGGGTTCCGTCTAACTGTAGCATTTACAATACGCCCCTCTACTTCGCGACTTTTGGCAAATCGAACAAGTCCTAGTTTCGGCAACTTTATTTTGTTCCCTACAACGGCAATGTTTTCATTTGTTTGTTTTGTGGTATAAGATTGTACGTTGTTCTTCTTAGATTTAAAGCACGGTGCGCTGTTTTGTTTTTTGAAAAAGCGCGTATACGCATCCGCAAGGTTGCGAACAGACGACTGAATCGCAATACTATCCACTTCTTTTAGCCAAACAACCTCTTTCTTCATGGCAGGTAGTTTGGCAGAGCATGTACCATAGTCAAGCCTTTTCCTGTCTCTTTGTATGCTTGATCCCATAAGGATAGGATAGGAAATGATTGAATACAAAGCGAGAACACCCAATCGTTTTGTTGATTAGAATTGCTTGTGCCTGATTTGGATAGATACGAAACTTATAGGCTTTATTCATCATTATTTGATTCACCTCCATTTCGGTATATGACTATTATATACCGAACGTACATTCGATAGGTAGTGGAGTAACACTTTCTGTATGTCGAACAATTAAGATGGCTTCCTGCCATCCCTTGTTCGAAGCCAATTCATCTCCCACCTACTCACTGGGCTGTGACCCTTCACGCTCCTTGAGGAAGGAGTCTTCTTAGCTAAAATGATAAAGAAATAGTGAGCTTAATGTTTTTTTCTTCACCTTGACATTTATTACAAAAAATGTTATTATTAAAATGAATTATTTTTGTTCGGTGTAAAGGATTTGTAACTTTTCACCTTTATGATCACTGAGAGCAAGGATAGTATTACATTGTGTGTGTTTACACACTAGGAGGCAATACAAATGGAAAAAGGTAATGTAAAATGGTTTAATGGCGAAAAAGGCTTCGGATTCATCGAACGTGAAGGTGGAGACGATGTATTCGTTCATTTCTCAGCGATTCAAGGCGAAGGTTACAAAACTTTAGAAGAAGGTCAAGCAGTGACTTTTGATTTGGAGCAAGGTCAACGTGGACCTCAAGCTTCAAACGTACGTAAAGCTTCTTAATTTTACAAAGCAGGGAAGGCAGGCTCTTTTATGGGAGTCTGCTTTTCTTTTTTCTGTGAAACTATTTTGAGAAGTCAGCTCATTTTTTGTTTTGGGGGTGTTTACATTCCTTAAATTGATGGGCATGGGGTACCATCACATCGCTATCAAGCTAACTAGAGAAAATACCCCCTAAAAAGAAAAAGGCGTTATTCTTTCTGAAAAATCATAGGAAAGGATAACGTCTTTTTATCAATATGGTGTATAGCCGAGATACGTGTAAAAACAGGTCATAGACTTACGTTTATTTCCAATTACGTTTGAAATCAGCTATTATATTTTCATAAAATTACAGCTTAGATGATATTTAGCTAATTGTCTAAAAAAAATGTATGCATAGCTTTGCTGTGTGTTTTATCAATGTAGTTTTTGGATAATATTTGGTCAAGTTGATACTAATATCCTCGATAAACGAAAGAAAATTAAGAGTGTTCCGAGAAAAAGTAATTAAAGAACGCTCTTAATTTATTTAATTGAGTTATCCTTTCGTACAAAAATCTGATTATTCATTTAATTAAAACACTCATTTACAGAAGAACATTATTCAAGTGAAGCCCTCTATAATTCAATTACAACACCTTGAAAGTTTATGATACTATCCTGATCACATTTTTTATATTTAATGTTTTAAGAAAAAAAGCTATACTATAAGCGAAACTAAAAATCAGAAAGGAAATACCAGAACATGGAAAACTATTTGCTATTTATCCTTACAGCA